>CAITEM010000464.1 GCA_903891395.1 uncultured Hyphomicrobiales bacterium
CCCCGTGAACGGGGAGAGGTGAAGAAAGACGTTCAGGAATTCTGACATGCCCTTCTCCGACAAACTCACCACCCTGATCCGCAACGCCTGGGACGACGGCTATCCGCTGCTGGTCGCCACCAACGGCAGCCTCGGCCCCAACATCACGCCGAAGGGCTCGATGATCGTGTTCGACGGCGAGCACCTGGCGTGGTGGGAGCGTTCCAAGCGCGCGGCGCTGGACAACCTGCAGGCCGATCCGCGGGTGTGCATCATGTACGCCAACATGAAGGCGCAGCGCGACGGCGTGCTGGAGTCGGGCTTCCTGCGCTTCTTCGGCAGCGTGGTGCTGCACGAAAGCGGTCCGGTGCGGGAGAGAATCTTCTCGATGCTGGTGCCGCGCGAGCAGACCCATGCCGGCGCGGATACCGGCATCGGCGCGGTGGTGAAAATCGAGAAGGCGATCGATATCCGCGGCAAGCCGTTTCTGTAGGCGCCCGGCGGCGCGTCAGACCTTCGCCTTCTTGGCGACGTCGAAGGTCGCGTCGGCTTCGCAATCGTTGCAGTGATAAAGGTGGCGCATATGGTCGGGCTTGCCCGCGATCGGCGCCACCGTCGCGATCGTCATCGTGCCGCCACAGACACATTCGCAGACGGCATCGGTGCGGGTCGGAATTTTCGGCGCCATTATTTCTTTTCCAGCAGCAACTGGCCCTTCTGGCCGACGACGCGCTGCACGGCATGGGCGAAGCGCGCCAGCAGCCAGGGCAGCGTCACCTCAAGCCGCACCGCCCCTTCGGTGACGTCGATAATGCCGGACGCGCGCTGGCCGAGCGCCGAGGCGCTGAAGGTCAGCCGGTCGCCGGACCAGCTTTCGTTCTCGATCGTCAGCAGACGGGCGAATTCGGTGCGGCCGCGGGTGATGCCGGCCTTGATGCGGCGCAGCGCCTCGTCCTTGCCGAGACGGTGAGGAATCGTGACGATCAGCGGGTCGGACATGGCTGTTTCCTTCGGACGGTCACCCCGCATGTAGGGACGCAACGGCGAAGAAAAAGAGGCTGGCGGGCCTTGTCCCGCGACGAACCGCAATCCGGCGAATTTACGCCGCGTATCCTCGCCGTCCGCCCGTGGCAATTTATAGTTCCGCCTGGACATCATGAGGGGGACTTCGACAATGTTGAAAATCGTCATCGCGGCCGGTCTGGTTCTGGCCGCAAACAGCGTGGCCTTTGCGGCCAGTCCTGAGTTCTGCGCCGGCTATGCCCAGGCTGCGCTCAATCAGGTTCGCGTCGCCCGCAGCAATCCAGCGTGCGCGCCGGGACTGGTCGGCACCCGCTGGTCTCCCGAATATGGCGTGCATTACGGCTGGTGCATCACCGCCGCCCCGCCCGCCGCCGCGGAAGAGCGCGAAATGCGGACACGATATCTGCGGTCCTGCCGCCGGTAAGCCGCGCCGGAACCGGCAACTCCGTCCAGACTTTAATGCCGTCCCGCCACAATCATGCCTTCCGGCGTGGTAGACTGGGCCTTAAGGGCTGGAGGAGTTGTAATGCGTATTCGTCATATTCTGCCGGCTCTCGCCGTTCTCGTGGCGGCGGGTTTTTCGGTGTCGGCCCAAGCCAACGTGCTGATTTCCATCGACAAGTCGTCGCAGCAGATGACCGTGGATGTCGATGGTTCCACCCGTTACGTCTGGCCGGTGTCGACCGGCGCTCCCGGCCATGACACGCCGTCGGGCCAGTTCAAGCCGTTCCGCATGGAAGCCGACCACTTCTCCAAGGAGTGGGACGACGCGCCGATGCCTCACTCTATCTTCTTCACCATGCAGGGCCACGCCATTCATGGCTCGTCGCATCTCAAGGCGATCGGCACGCCGGCCTCGCATGGTTGCGTGCGGCTCGAGCCGAAGAACGCCGCCGTTTTGTTCGCGCTGGTCAAGCAGCAGAAGATGGCCAACACCCGGGTCGTATTGACCGGCGAGACGCCAGTGACAACCGGCGTACCGGTGGCAAGACGCGACAACCCGCGCAGCCAGGTCGCCACCCAGCCGAACACCGACTACCAGCGCAGTTACAGCAACGATTATCCACGCGGCTACGCGGTCGACCAGAACGATCCCGACATCACGGGCTCGGTGCCACAGCGGCGGCGCATCGTGATGCGCAACGGGCGCTATTACGAGGAAGCCCAGCGCTATTACTACGACCGCGACAGCCCGTACTACGCGCCACAACCGCGCCGCTACGGCTATGAAGACGAGCGTGGTTTCGGCTGGCCGTTTGGGCGCTAGCGGCGCAACCGGGCGCGTAGCCGGGATTGATACGGCAACGGCTACGTCGATGCGTCACGCCTGCATCTGACCGGCCAGGCTAGACACGCTAACCGTGATGAGCAACGCCAAGCGCGTCCTCACCACGGTCGAGGATGAGCGGCACGATCAGATCTTCCTCATCATCAAGATGCCGGATGAGACCCTTGAGCAGACCACCGCTGGCCTGTGCGTAGGCGTCGCCGTGACGTGTCAGATCATCCTTGTCATCTGCGAGCGCGCGTAACAGCGCGTTCGCGGCGTCGGCGGTCGCAGCCATATCGGCATGAATGGCGTGGTGATCGCCTTCCAAGACATCGAAGCCGCGCGCCAGGCGTTCCTCGGCGGCGCGGAAAATCGGAAAGTAATGCCGGTCCTCGATTTGGTGGTGCACGTCGAGCTGCTGCAGCAGGAATTGCAGCCGCGGCACCATCTGACGCGGGAATTCAGCAGCCGATAGTGTGCCATTGCGAAAGTTCACGGTGGTTTCCGCGATTGTCCCGGACAATTCGCGAAACATGTCGTGGCGCGACAGCCAGAATCGCACCATGCCGCCGAGGTTGGTATGGCCCTGCCATTGTTCGCGCGGAAACTTCTCGACCAGGATTCGCAAATCCTCCGGCCAGCCGCTGCGGCTGGCGAGATCGAGGACTTCAGTATCCGCGGGGCTCGGCTTTTCGATGCTCATAATCGGTAGATAGCGATTGACGGGACAACCGCCAACCGTTGTCATCTCCCGGCATGACACCCGCCACCTCCGTTGCCCGCCTGATTTGCGACGAACCGACCGCCCGGCGGCTGGCGACGTTTTTCAGCGAATGCCTCGATCCCGACGACACCGCCTGCGCCGCCTTCGAGGGCGACGACGGCCGCTGGCAATTGGCGATCCATTTTCGAGAACCGCCGAACAACGCGGCGCTGCGAGCCATGATGGCGGACGCCATCGACGGCTCCGCGGCCGAAGCACTGACCATCGAGCCGGTGGAAGCCGCCGACTGGGTGGCGCAAAGCCTCAGCGGATTGGTGCCGGTGCACGCCGGCCGTTTCGTCGTGCACGGCGCGCACGACCGCGCCAAAGTGCGCAGCAATCAGATCGGCATCGAGATCGAGGCGGCGCTCGCCTTCGGCACCGGCCACCACGGCACCACGCGCGGCTGCCTGCTCGCGCTCGACGTGCTGGCCAAGCGTGCAAGGCCACGCCGGGTGCTCGACATCGGTACCGGCTCCGGCGTGCTGGCGATGGCGGCGGCGAAAGTCCTGCGCAAGCCGATCGTCGCCAGCGACATCGACCGCATCGCCGTGATCGCCGCACAGTCCAATGTGCGGCTGAACCGCGTGGCGCCATGGATCACGCTGGCGCATGCCACCGGCACACGCGCGCACGCCATCAAAGCCGGCGCACCTTACGATCTGATCTTCGCCAATATTCTGTTGGCGCCGCTGATGCGGCTTGCGGTCGCCGTGAAAGCGCTCACAGCGCCGGGCGGACGCGTCGTGCTGTCGGGCCTGCTGCCGTCCCACGCCAATGCGGCGCTCGCGGCCTATCGCGCGCAGGGACTGAGGCTGGAGAAACGCATTCCGCTCGACGGCTGGATGACGCTGATCTTGCGACACGGCTAGAAAGCCGCGCCTACCAACCGCCGAACGGTTGATCCTCGCGGCGCGCCTGGGACCGTTCGTAGTCGTCCGGCAACAGGTGGCGATAAAAGGCGAGCTCACGCTCCGCCCGCTTCATCTGCGACTCGGCGACGGCGGCGAACAGACGCCACCAAAGGCCCTTGGATCGCCGCGCCGGAATCTTGACCGGATTCTCAGCCACGGTATCCACGGAACCCGCAATGCCGGCGCCGCTATAGGTGGTCGCAACCATCTTCCGTTCTCCTTCTCGAAGTTAAGTGAGCCACTCCTCGAGAATCATCCCCGACTGTGCACTGCAACATAAGTATTCATGCCGAGGCGAACACCCCTTGAAATGCATAGACGGCCCGTCAATCCGCATGAAGTGATTAACCTTTCGGCGCAATACGCATCCGCCTTGCGGAAAAACTATCGCATTGCACAAACTTGAATCAGAAGCCGTGGTCAACTGCCGAATTGATCGCCACGCCGCGTTGCCCGGCGCGCGCGGGGCGCTATGGTGCGCTACCATGTTTGAAGCCCATTTCCAGACTTTCGATGACGCCGCCGGCCGCGCGCAGAGCGCCGCGCGTGTCGCCGCCTTGCGCGCCGCGTTGAAGCGTCGCGGCCTCGACGGCTTTGCCGTGCCGCGCGCCGACCGGCAGCAGAACGAATATCTGCCGGCCAGCGAAGAGCGGCTGGCCTGGCTCACCGGCTTCACCGGCTCGGCTGGCGCCGCGGTCGTGCTTGCCGACAAGGCCGCGGTGTTCGTCGATGGCCGCTATACCGTGCAAGCGGCGTCGCAGATCGACGACAAGGTTTTTGCCATTGAGCATCTGGTCGAGAAGCCGCCGGAACAATGGCTGGAGCAAAATCTCAAAAGCGGCGACAAGCTCGGCTACGATCCGTGGCTGCATACGGCCGACGGTGCCGAGAAACTGCGCAAAGTTTGCGCCATCGCCGGCGCGACCTTGGTGGCGGTCGACGGCAACCCGATCGACGCGTTGTGGAACGACCGCCCTGCTCCGCCCTCGGGGCCCGTGGTGCTGCGCGACATCAAGCTTGCCGGCGAAAGCGCCGCCGACAAGCTCAACCGCATCCGCGTCGAAATCGCCAAGCAGCGCGCCGACGTGCTGGTCGTATCTGATCCGCAGAACGTCGCCTGGACGTTCAACATTCGCGGCTCGGACGTCGCGCATACACCGCTGGCGCTGGCATTTGCGATAATCCCGCGCGAGGGCCGGCCGTCATTGTATGTCGACGGCGCCAAGCTCGACAACGCAGCGCGCAGCGCGCTCGAGGAATTTTCCGACGTGCGCGCGCCGGACGACCTTGAGCGCGACCTCGCCGCGCTCAAGGACAAAACCGTGCGGCTCGACCAGGGTAGCGCCGCCGACGCGCTGACGCGGCTGATTGCGGACAATGGCGGCAAGCCCGTGCGCGGCGCCGATCCGATCACGCTGATGAAGGCCGTGAAGAACCACGCCGAGATCGCCGGCATGAAGGCCGCGCACAAACGCGACGGCGTCGCCATGGTGCGTTTCCTGCATTGGCTCGACGGCGCCGCGGCTTCCGGCAAACTGACCGAGATCGACGCCGTGGCGGCGCTGGAAAGCTTCCGCCGCGACACCGGACTGCTGAAAGATATTTCGTTCCCGACGATTTCAGGCTCGGGTCCGAACGGCGCCATCGTGCACTACCGTGTCACGGCGGCGTCCAACCGCGTCATCGGCGCCAACGAACTGTTCCTGATCGATTCCGGCGCGCAATACGAAGACGGCACCACCGACATCACCCGTACCGTCGCTATCGGCGAACCCAGCGAGGAAATGCGCGACCGCTTCACCCGCGTGCTCAAGGGTCACATCGGCATCGCCACCGCGGTATTTCCCGACGGCAGCAGCGGCGCGCAGCTCGATACGCTGGCGCGCATGCCGCTATGGCAGGCCGGGCTCGATTTCGACCATGGCACCGGCCACGGCGTCGGCAGCTA
>CAITEM010000465.1 GCA_903891395.1 uncultured Hyphomicrobiales bacterium
AGACACAAGAGACTTAAAATCTCTTGGGAGTAATCCCGTCCGGGTTCGAGTCCCGGCGTCCGCACCAAATTTCAAAACCTTACTATCGGCAGCGCAGCGGGTCGCACGGGCGAGCGCCTCCGTGAGGCGCTGGCGTGACAAGAATCGCACCGTCGCCTATCGTTTTCGGCGCACGCGCGTGCCGACGCCGATGGAAAGAGTTCACATGATGCGGGTCCGGATTGTGGCACTGTTCGCTTGGGCGCTGGCCTTGGCTGGCTGCAGCACCGGTGGCAGCGACGCTGGCCGGGTCGGGCGGGTGTTCGTCGCACCGGACAAGTTCTTGCTGTACACCTGCCCGCAACTCGAACAGAGCGCGCGCGGCGTGGCGGATCGGCGCAAGCGGCTGGCGCAATTGATGGCGAAGGCGGGAACGACCCCGGATGGCCGCCTGATCAGCGTACTGGCCTATCAATCCGAATACACCGAGACGGGCGCCGATCTGGATGAAATGCGCCGCGTGGCGGCCGACAAGAGCTGCAAGCCCATCGCGGCGCTGGGCCAGACACCGGGCCGCTAACGGCACCGGTTCCGCGGTATGGAACTTTTGGCGGCCGGCGCTATTATTGCTGCACCAGCGCGCAATGCGCGCGGCTTTAACCGGGGGCGGCCATGATCGTCAGCGTATTGATTACGTTTCTTGTCGTTATTCTCGTGCTTTATCTCATCAACATGCTGCCGATCGACGGCCGCGCCAAGCAGATCGCGCGCATTGTCGTCATCATCATCGGCGTTATCGCGCTTCTGAAATATATCGCGGTGTTCTAGTCGCGCCGCACGATGACGAGCGACCCGTCGGCCAGGCCTATCACCACGGCCGGCGGGCTGTTCTCAACCGCAACAAGCCCGAGATTGGTGACGGCTTTCGCCGGCAGCGGCACGCTGGCGATTTCGTGCACCGGCGTGAACGATAAAAACCGCAACGCGCCGCGGTCGTGCGACGGTACGGCGACGTCGGCGAGCTTGTCGCCGTCGAAATCGGCGGCCGCGCTCATGTTGAGCGCGCGGCTGCCGATGATGTGATTGGCGGTGTCGGGGATGTCGGCCGTCTTGCGCAGGGTGCCGCCGATCCAGCTCCACAATTCGAGCATGCCGACGACGTGCGGCTGGCGCACCAAAGCGATATCGATTTTGCCGTCGCCATTGAAGTCGGCAAAGCCGGCGGGGTTGAGCCATTGGTGCGGTGCGCCGAGCGGCGGCGTCTCGGCGACGATGTCGGATTTGCCCTTGCGCTCGGCAATCACGGCCAGCGCCGAACCACGCTTGAGATAGGACTTCACCACGACGACCGAGTCGTGGCCGTCGCCGTCGAGATCGACGAGCCGGGGCTCGAGATCCTCGAACACCGCATCGGCGTTAAGCCTGACGGTGTCGCGGCGGCCGTCGCGGCGCTCGATCACCAGCGCGCTGGCTTCGATCTTGTCGCCAAGGACGCCGTGATCGTAAGCGTCGGTCGGCTCGGCAAACCAGGCGCGGGCGATGTCGCGCGTGCCGACGGCGACGCGGCCGTCCGGCAGCCCGCCTTCGGGCGTCTTTGCCGCCGGCAGCCGATCGACGAAATTCAACCCTACGTCCTGACCTTGCAGCACGACGCGATACCAAAGACCGCCGGCATTGACCTGGACCTGGCCGTCGACCGTTTCGATCGCGGTGACGCGGGCCGGCGCGTCGATCTGCTGGACGTGCCATTCGGCGGCACAGGCAGGGGCGGCAACGGCGCACACCGACAGAGCAAGGCTGGCATACAGGCTTCGGCGCATGAGAAATCCTAGAGTTCGACGCGGCGCAGCCGCAGGGCATTGCCGACGACGCTGACGGACGACAGCGCCATCGCCGCCGCGGCGATGATCGGGGACAGCAAAAGACCGAAGGCCGGATAAAGCACGCCCGCGGCGATCGGTACACCCGCTGCATTATAGACAAAAGCGAAGAACAGATTCTGCCGGATATTGCCCATCACCGAAGCCGACAACGCGCGCGCCTTGACGATGCCGGTAAGGTCGCCGCCGAGCAGCGTGAGGCCGGCGCTTTCGATGGCGACGTCGGAGCCGGTGCCCATGGCGATTCCGACCTGAGCCGCCGCCAGCGCCGGCGCGTCGTTGACGCCGTCGCCGGCCATGGCGACAACGCGGCCTTCGCGCGTGAGCTTCTCGATGACGGCGGACTTCTGGTCGGGCAACACGTCGGCCTCGACGTCCGTGATGCCGAGACGTTTGGCGACGGCTTGCGCGGTGGTTCTGTTGTCGCCGGTCAGCATGACGACGCGGATGCCGAGACCGCGCAGCGCCGTGAGCGCGGCGGGCGTGGTGGCTTTCACCGGGTCGGCAATGGCGATGATTCCGGCCAGCGTGCCGTTGACGGCGAGAAAGATGGCGGTGGCGCCGTCGGCGCGTAGCGTCTCGGCTTCCCCCGCGAGGGAAGCCGTATCGATGCCGAGTTCGCTGAGAAACTTCGCGTTGCCAAGCGCCAGCCGTTTGCCCTCGACCATGCCGACGATACCTTTGCCGGCGGGTGAATCGAAACCGCGCACCGGCGCCAGGTCGATGTTGCGTTCCTGCGCCGCCGCGACGATGGCCGCGGCCAGCGGATGCTCGCTGCCGCGTTCGGCGCTGGCGGCAAGACGCAGCACGTCGGCTTCCGCAAAGCCCGACGCGGCGACGATCGCCGTCACTTTCGGTTTGCCTTCGGTGAGCGTGCCGGTCTTGTCCACCACCAGCGTATCGATCTTTTCCATCCGCTCCAACGCTTCCGCATTTTTTATCAGCACGCCAACTTGCGCGCCGCGGCCGACGCCGACCATGATCGACATCGGCGTCGCCAGACCGAGCGCGCAAGGGCAGGCGATGATCAGCACGCTGACCGCCGCCACCAGTCCGTAGGCAAGCCGCGGCTCCGGCCCGAACAGGGCCCAAGCCGCGAAGGCGGCGAGCGCCGCCGCGATCACCGCCGGAACGAACCAGCCCGCCACTTGATCGGCGAGGCGCTGGATCGGCGCGCGGCTGCGTTGCGCCTTGGCCACCATCTGGACGATTTGGGACAGAAGTGTGTCGCGGCCGACTTTGTCGGCGCGCATGGTGAAACTGCCGCTTTTGTTGATCGTGCCGCCGATGACGCGGGCGCCCTTGTCCTTGGACACCGGCATGGATTCACCCGTCACCATCGATTCATCGAGCGAGGAGTGACCGTCGCGCACGACGCCATCGACCGGCACCTTGTCGCCGGGACGTACGCGGAGCGTGTCGCCGGGCTGCACCTGGTCGAGCGGCACTTCCTCGTCGCCGCCGTCAGCCTTGACGCGCCGCGCGGTCTTCGGCGCCAGATCGAGCAGTGCCTTGATAGCGCCGGACGTCGCCTCGCGCGCGCGGAGTTCAAGCACCTGGCCGACAAGTACCAGTACGGTGATCATCGACGCCGCTTCGAAATAGACGGCCGGCGCGCCACCATGGCCGCGGAAGGCTTGCGGGAAAATACCGGGCGCGAAGGTGGCGACGACGCTGTAGGCGTAAGCGACGCCGGTGCCCATCGCGATCAGCGTGAACATGTTGAGATTGCGGGTTACCAAGGACAGATAGCCGCGTACGAAAAACGGCCAGCCCGCCCACAGCACCACCGGTGTGGCGAAGGCGAACTGAATGTAATTGGAGAGCGTGGGCTCGACCCAGTTGTGTTCGCCGAAAATATGCGCGCCCATGTCGAGCGCCATCACCGGCAAGGCCAGCGCCAGGCCGTTCCAGAAGCGCCGCGTCATGTCGGCGAGTTCTGGATTGGGGCCGATGTCGGCGGACGGCATTTCCGGCTCCAGCGCCATGCCGCAGATCGGGCAGGCGCCGGGCCCAAGCTGACGGATCTGCGGGTGCATCGGGCAGGTGTAGATCGCGCCTTCGACGACCGGCACGGGGGCGCGGGAACCGAGATATTTCTGCGGATCGGCAACGAACTTGGCGCGGCAGCCGGCCGAGCAGAAATAATACGGATG
>CAITEM010000466.1 GCA_903891395.1 uncultured Hyphomicrobiales bacterium
AAGGCAGCGCTTCGAGCTGGAGCTCTTCCTTCTCGTAGATCGCCTGGCCGCTTTCCTTGTCGTAGCCGGTGTGAACGGTGCGCGTCAGCGTCTCGCCTTTGGCTTTTGCTTCGGCGACGCGCGCGTTGTAGCCGTCGATGTTGCGGACGCCGAGCTTCGACATCGATTTATAGCGGCCCTCCATTTCACGGACGGCCCACTTCAAGGCGACGACGGCTTTCTTCGGATCGGTCACGACCGGCGTCAGCAAATGCGGGATGCCGTCATAGACCGAGAGTTCGAGCATCTTCGGATCGACCATGATCAAGCGGCACTGTTCCGGGCTGAGCCGGAACACCAGCGACAGGATCATGGTGTTGATGGCAACCGACTTGCCGGAGCCGGTGGTGCCGGCGATCAGCAAGTGCGGCATGCGGGCGAGATCGACCACGACGGGTTCGCCGCCGATGGTCTTGCCGAGGCAAAGCGGCAGCTTGGATGCGTTCTCGTTGTAATCCTTGGTCGCCAGCAATTCGCGGAAGTAGACTTTCTCGCGGATCGGGTTCGGCAATTCGATGCCGATAGCGTTGCGGCCGGAAACGACGGCGACGCGGGCCGAGATGGCGCTCATCGAGCGGGCGATATCGTCGGCGAGGCCGATGACGCGCGACGACTTGATGCCGGGGGCGGGCTCGAGTTCGTACAGTGTGACGACCGGGCCGGGGCGCGCATTGATGATTTCGCCGCGGACACCGAAATCGCTCAGCACGCTTTCCAGCGACTCGGCGTTGGCGTCGATGATTTCTTTCGACAGCGTGGTGCGCTCGGAGACCTTCTGCGCGGTCAACAGATTGAGCGAAGGCAGTTGGAAGCCGCCGCCACGGCGCGACGGCGCTTTCGCGGCGGGCGCACGGCGGCGCGGCGCGGGCGCCGCCTCTTCCTCGTATTCCTCCTCGATCTCTTCTTCGTCGATATGCGCGGGGGCCAGAGCGGGCGCGGCAACGCGGTTGTGACCGTCGAAGCGCGGCTCACCGCGAGCGCCGGTGGCGGCACGGGTGGCGCGCTGTGGCGTGCGGGCTGGGGCGCGGCGGAACATGCGGCCGACGCGCGACTTCCAGCTCAACAGCGCGTGTTCGATCATACCGAGCCAGGCGGAGGCGTGATCGCCTTCATTGTCTTCTTCTTCGTCTTCTTCCTCGGCCTCGTGCGTGGCCTCAGGGTCCGCTTTGCGCCAGTGCCAGCCGGCGGCGATGACCAGCGTAACGATGGCGGCGACGCCAAAGATGCCGGCCAGGATCATCAAAGTGAACGCGTTCAACGGGACGCCGAAGAAGGCGGGGACTTGCACCAGCGCGTCACCGAAAACACCGCCCAGTCCGGTCGGCAGCGGCCAAGAGCCGATGCGCGGCAGCGTCGAGGCAAAACCGGCGGCAAGGACAGTCGCGGCAATCCAGACCAGACCGCGCCATTTCGCGCCGAACGGTTTGTGCGACAGCAGCCGCCAGCCGAGCATGGCTTCCGGCAGCAGCAGCACCATGGCGGCGAGGCCGAGCAGTTGCATCGCCAGATCGGAGAAGATCGCACCGGGGAAGCCGAGCAGATTGTGGATCGGCGTCTGCGTCGCGTGGCTCAAGGACGGGTCCTGCACCGACCATGTCGACAGCGCGATGGCGCCGAGCAGCGCCAGCGTGATCAGCGCGAGACCTGCGATTTCACTCAAACGTCTGCGCATGATGTCGCGGAAGTGCTCCGAGACAAAGGCGACGACATCGAGACTGCGATCCGAAGCCGGCATTAAAGCCCCATCATTTGAGAACGGCGACAAGGCGGTGCAGCGCCTCCGCCGTTGTCGCGCTGTCCTGAACCATGGCGACGCGGATGTAGTCCGCGCCGGGATTGCTGCCGTCGGCCTGCTCGCGCGCCAAATAGCGCCCGGGCACGACGCGAACGCCGGCCTCCTGCCACAGCCGTTTGGTCACGATCTCGCTGCCGCCGTATTTGGCGACGTCGAGCCAGAGAAAGAATCCGCCCTCCGGGCGCTTGTAGCCGTAACGGTCGCCGACGATCTGGTCGGCCAGATCGAATTTTGCGGAATAGAGCCGGCGGTTTTCCTCGACGTGCGTTTCGTCGTTGTAGGCGGCCACGCCAACATGTTGCGCCGGTCCCGGCACTTGCGGCGCCGCGACATTGCGCAATTCGAGGAACGGGCCGAGGAAACGCCGGTCACCGGCGACAAAGCCGACGCGAAGGCCGGGCAGGTTCGAACGCTTCGACAGCGAGTGGAACACGACGACGTTGGCGAAATCGGGGCCGGAGGTTTCCAGCATGCCGGCCGGTGCGTCGGTGCTGTAGATCTCGCAGTAGCATTCGTCGGCGAAAACCAGAAAGCCGTAGCGTCGCGCCAGGCCAGCAAGCTTTTCGAGATAGACGCGGTCGGCGACCGCGCCTTGCGGGTTCGAAGGCGAAGCGATGTAGAACGCGACGGTGCGTTTGAGTAGCGCTTCGTCGAGGGCATCGAGATCGGGCAAGAAGCCGCTCTCGCGCGTCGCCGGCATGTAGACCGGCTCGCAGCCGGCGGCGAGCGCGCCGGCGCTGTAGGCCGCGTAAAACGGATTGGGGATCAACACGGCCGGTTTGCCGGCGCGCGGCTCGACCCAGCGGGTCGCGGCGATGGCGGCGAGAAACAGGCCCTCGCGGGTGCCGTTGAGCACCAGCACTTCATGCTCGGCGTCGATCGGCCGCGGCAACTTGTAACGGCGGCCGAGCCAGCCGGCGACGGCCTTGCGGAATGGCTCGATGCCCTTGTTGGCGGGATAGCGGCCGAATTCATTGAGATGCGCCGCCAGCACGGGGCCGACGAAAGGCGGTATCGGGTGCTGCGGTTCGCCGACCGACAGATTGATGGCCGGTTTGCCCGGCTCGATGCCAGCGATGAGTTCCGTCAGGCGCACGAAAGGCGACCGGCTGTCGACCGCCGGCGGAAGAGACGAGGTGGCTTCGCGCTGGGCGGTCGTCATGGGCATGGGGCTACTAAATATGCGCCGAGCAGGCGACAGCGCCCGCAATACAAGGGTCCGCCACAATAGGGATGTCGAGGTTAAGACCCGATTAACTATCCCGGATTTTCAGCCTCATTCAGCGACGTGCGCTAACGATCAAAATCGTTGCTAGCGATTTGATTTGTCTTTGTTTTTTCGATCTTCGACATTAAGTCCCGTACATCCCAATCAAGGGGGAATCGTTAGCTGTGAGTTAGTTTGAAAGCTTGAGGAAATGCCGAGACCGAGATTTGACGGGATGCCTTCTGCAATCCCAGAGAAGGTCAAACTTTCAGAGCTTTTCGTCCGAAAACTGCTACCGCGTGAGCGGGCATTCTTGGTCTGGGACACGTTTCAACGTGGCTTGGCGGTCCAAGTGCACCGCACAGGTCATAAATCTTGGAAATGCATTTATTCTATTCACGGTCGGAAGCGCTGGTTTACGATTGGAAACGCGGAAGCGATCGGACTTGCCGACGCGCGCAAGTCTGCATCGGAAATCGCCTACAAAGTTTCGCAAGGCGTAGACCCTTGTGCCGAAAAAACAGCCTCGCGAAGTAAGGGTGTGTTCGAAGAAGTCGCGATACGGTACCGCGACGAACAACGGTCTCAACCGCGTTGTGGTTTGCCCGTTCCAACGATTATTCGGAAGTCCGCGTAGGTGTGGTGGGTAGTCTGTATTGAAAATTGGTTTTCGCTTATGCGACATTTGTTTTTTCCTTCAATAAATAGTGTGCGCTTGGGCACAGAATATTTATCCCCGTGCGTAGAAGGGCACACGGAATTGATGAGCAAATACAACGTTGATTTGATCTTCGACGAATTGAAAAGGAGACGGCTATGCAAAAGCCGTAGCGACTTCAGCCGCAATTGGTTGGGACGAGAAGAGGCGTACTACCGCGGCGTTCAATCCAGAGACCAACCAACGAGCGTCGAAGCGCAGGTAAATTTGGTGGCGAAATTGCGTGATTTGGGAATGCATTTCGCCAGCAGCGCACATTCGAGCTTGCAGGCGACTGGCGACGTGCTCCTAAAAATGCACGGGGAGTTTCTGAATTCGATTTTAAGCGAGGCGTTAATTAGCGCGCTGGATTATGCGGACTTCGACTAGCAAGAGTTTTCGCGCTGCGATGCGGTCCGGGGCGGCCCCAATTTGCAAAATTGCTTGCAATATTGACCCCC
>CAITEM010000467.1 GCA_903891395.1 uncultured Hyphomicrobiales bacterium
ATGACTTCTGCGCGGCATTCGAGATGTGCATGAACTCGACGCCGAGCGTCTGGCAGTACGTGCGGCGCAGAATGGCGACGATCTCGCGCATCGACGCGAATTCGAGGCCGAGCACCATGTCGAGGAAAATGCGGCGATCGAGATCGGCTTCTTGGAAACCGTAAGAGCGCGGATCGAGCTCTTCTTCGTTCTTCTCGACCACAAGATTGAGCGGATCGAGATTGGCGTGGAAATGACCGCGCATGCGGTAAGCGCGGATCAGCATCAGCGCGTGGATCGAATCGCGCGTGGCCTGCTGAACATCGGTGGTCGAGAGTTCGACACCTTTGGTCTGCGCCTTGGCGGAAATCTTCTCACCGATTTTCTTTTCGGTCTCGGCCCACTGGCCATCGAGCGCGGACACCAGGTCGCCGTTCTCGCGGACCGGCCAGTTCGGCTTGGCCCACGACGCGCCCTGCGCGGTCTTGATGACGTCGGCACGCTCGTCCTTCAGGCTTTTGAAAAAGTCGGCCCACTCGGCGTCGACCGCTGCGGGGTCGGCCTCGTATTTGGCCTGAAGGTCCTCGATGTAGGCGGCATTGCCGCCGTAGAGGAAAGACGTGTGAGCGAAGACGGTGTTGGCATCCTGGCGGGACATGATGATGCAGTCCTTGGCGAAGTCTGGCGCGACGGATAATCCACGCGCTGCAATCGGGCTTTGGCCCGATGGAACAGCACGCCCGGCGGCGATTTAGGCGGGTCTTGTAGCGTTATTTATGACGTCTGTAAGTCTACAAAAGACTTAAGGGCTGAATCAGGACTTCAGTACTTCGATCAGGGTCTTCCCGATTCGAGCCGGGGACGGTGATACCTTGATTCCTGCGGATTCCATTGCTGCAATTTTGGACTCGGCGTCGCCCTTGCCGCCGGAGATGATCGCCCCGGCATGGCCCATGCGACGGCCCGGAGGGGCGGTCCGGCCCGCGATAAAGCCAACCATCGGCTTCTTGCGGCCGCGTTTTGCCTCGTCCTTGAGGAATTGAGCGGCGTCCTCTTCGGCGGCGCCGCCGATTTCGCCGATCATGACAATCGACGTGGTCTTCGGGTCGGCCAGAAACAGCTCCAGAACCGAGATGAATTCGGTGCCCTTGACCGGGTCGCCGCCGATGCCGACCGCCGTGGTCTGGCCGAGGCCCTCGCGGGAGGTCTGGAACACTGCCTCATAGGTCAGCGTACCGGACCGCGACACGATACCGACCGAGCCCTGCTTGAAGATGTTGCCCGGCATGATGCCGATCTTGCATTCGCCCGCCGTCATGACGCCCGGGCAGTTCGGCCCAATCAGCCGCGACTTCGAACCGGACAGCGCGCGCTTGACCTTCACCATGTCCATCACCGGGATGCCCTCGGTGATACAGACGATCAGCGGCACCTCGGCCTGGATCGCTTCGCAGATGGCGTCGGCGGCGCCCGCCGGCGGCACATAGATCACGCTGGCGTCGCAGCCGGTCCGGTCGCGCGCCTCGGCCACGGTGTCGAACACCGGGAGGTCGAGATGGGTCTGTCCACCTTTACCCGGCGACGTGCCGCCCACCATCTTGGTGCCGTACTTGATGGCCTGTTCGGAATGGAAGGTGCCGTTCTTGCCGGTGAAGCCCTGGCAGATGACCTTGGTATTCTTATCGATGAGGACCGACATTTACGCGGCCTCCTTCACAGCTTTGACAATTTTCTGGGCGGCGTCGTCGAGGTCGTCGGCCGATGTGACGTTAAGACCCGACTCTTTGATGATCTTCTTGCCGAGATCGACGTTGGTGCCTTCAAGACGAACCACCAGCGGCACCTTCAAACCGATCTCCTTGACGGCCGCCACGACGCCTTCGGCGATGACGTCGCACTTCATGATGCCGCCGAAGATATTCACCAGGATGCCCTTCACGTTCGG
>CAITEM010000468.1 GCA_903891395.1 uncultured Hyphomicrobiales bacterium
CCCAGGACCGCATGTTGCCGCCCACGATCAGGATGGCGCGCGACACCACCAGATTGACCAGCCAGCGCGGGATCGACTCGTTGACGCCGCGCGCGAGGTAGATCGACTCGATCAGCGCCTTGTCGGCCAGCGGGTCGAGTTAGGCGCCGAGTTCCGTGGTCATGCCAAAGCGCTTGGCCAGGAAGCCGTCCACCGCGTCGCTGACACCCGCGACCACGAACAGAACGAAGGCGATCCACATCGCGCCGGGATACGCGATCGCCCAGACCACGATCGGCACCAGCAGAATACGCCCCAGCGTAATGAGGTTTGGAATACTCAAGGCAATCCCGGCTTGCAGGCCCGTCCCGGCCGGGCTGGCCGGATGCGAACCATCCCTAACGGCGGAGTATAACGGCGGCCGGACCATTGCGCGAATTTCGATTTCTCCGTAAGACCCGACATAATTGGGCTTGCGCATGATCTTGTCCGAAAACCGGGTCCCACTTTTCGGGATCATGCGCTATGAGGACCATCATGGCAGAAAAAGAGCGCGGTCTGACATACGCGCAAGCCGGCGTGGACATCGATGCCGGCAACCGGATGGTGGACCTGATCAAGCCTTTGGTCCGCGCCACCGCGCGGCCGGGCGCCGATGCCGAAATCGGCGGTTTTGGCGGCCTGTTCGACCTCAAACGGGCGGGCTTCAAGGATCCTGTGCTGGTCGCCGCCAATGACGGCGTCGGCACCAAGGTCAAGATCGCCATCGAGACCGGCCGCCACGACACCATCGGCATCGACCTCGTCGCCATGTCGGTCAACGATCTCGTCGTGCAGGGCGCCGAACCTTTATTTTTTCTCGACTACTACGCATGTGGAAAACTCGAGCCGGAAGTCGGCGCTGCCGTGGTCGCCGGCATTTCGATCGGCTGTCGCGAAGCGGGCTGTGCGTTGATCGGCGGCGAGACCGCGGAAATGCCCGGCCTCTACGCCGGCGATGACTACGACCTCGCCGGCTTCGCCGTCGGCGCGGTCGAGCGCGGCGAAGTCCTGCCGCGCGGTGATATCGCGGAAGGCGACATCATTCTCGGCCTCGCCTCCTCGGGCGTGCACTCGAACGGATTTTCGCTGGTGCGCAAGGTCGTCGCGAAAACCGGCCTGGCCTGGACCGTTCCCGCGCCCTTCGCGCCGGGGCAGACGCTCGGCGACGCCATCCTCGCGCCGACGCGCATCTACGTGAAATCCTGCCTCGCCGCGATCCGTGAAACGAAAGCGGTGAAGGGCTTTGCCCACATCACCGGCGGCGGATTTCCCGACAACATTCCGCGCGTGCTGCCGAAAGGCCTCGGCGCGCGCATCGATCTGACGAAGGTCGTCGTGCCGCCGGTGTTCAAGTGGCTGGCGGCCGAGGGCGGCATCGCGCAAAACGAAATGCTGCGCACCTTCAACTGCGGCATCGGCATGATCGTCGTCGTCGCGCCGAAGGATGCCAGCGCGGTTGCCGACGCATTCACGCGCAGCGGCGAGAAAGTCTCGACACTCGGCAGCGTCATTCGCGCCGCCGACGAGCCGCGCGTAGTCTATGACGGCACCCTTGATCTGGCGGGCTGAGCGATGAGCCGCAAGCGCGTCGCCGTTCTGATTTCCGGCCGCGGCTCCAACATGGCGGCGCTGATCGAGGCCGCGAAGGACAAAAGCTTCCCTGCCGAAATCGTTCTGGTGCTGTCGAACCGGCCCGACGCCGGCGGCCTCGACACCGCGAAGGCCAATGCCCTCGCCACCGAGATCGTCGACCACACCAAATACGGTAAAGACCGCGCCGCGTTCGAGAGCGCGCTGCAAGCGGCGCTGGTCAAGCATCGCATCGAGATCGTCTGCCTCGCCGGCTTCATGCGGCTTTTGACGGCGGACTTCGTCAATCAGTGGCCGGAACGGATGATCAATATCCACCCTGCTCTGTTACCGGCGTTCAAGGGTCTCGACACGCATCAACGCGCGCTCGACGCCGGCGCGAAGGTACATGGCGCGACGGTACATTTCGTCGTGCCAGAAATGGATGCCGGACCGATCATCGCCCAGGCTGCGGTGGCGGTGCGTCCCGACGATACCGAGCAGACGCTCGCCGCGCGCGTGCTGGCGGTCGAACACCGCCTCTATCCGCTGGCGCTGAAGCTGGTCGCCGAAGGCCGCGTCCGCGTCGTCGACGGCCACAGCCTGATCGACGGCGCTCCGGTGGCCGACTCTGTGGCCCTATCGGAATAGTTTTCCCCAAACGTCAACGTGAATATCCAGGGTCGTTCCGGTGTTATACCTGAGACGCCACCGGTCAGAGTGGCCGAACACAGCACGGGGATTTTATCATGATGGGATTTGGCGGCGGACCGACTTTGCTTATTCCGGGCTTGGCCGGTTTTTACGCACGCGTGGAACCGATGGTCTACACGCTGCTGCGCTTCGGCATCGGCATCATCATTTTCATTCACGGCTGGGGCAAGCTGACGGGTCCGGGCCTCGAAGGCGTCACCGGCATGTTCGGCAAAATGGGCCTCGGCGCCGCCGGCGCATTTGCCTTGGCGGCGATCTTTCTTGAAACGGTCGGCTCGCTTTGTGTCGCTATCGGCTTGTTCACGCGCTTCTTCGCGGCCGCGCTTGCCATCGAAATGTTGATCGCGCTCCTCACCGCGCACCTGCCGAAAGGCTTCTCGGTCGGCGCCGGCGGTTACGAATACGTCCTGCTGCTCGGCCTGGTGTTTTTTGCCATCGCACTGCGCGGCGGCGGTGTCTACTCCGTCGATCAGAAGCTGATCGGCAAGGAGCTCTAGCGTTTCGAACAAACGGTTTGCTCGAACCAGCCCGCTCGCGGATCGCTCCGCGGGCGGGTTTTCTTTTGCGTTTATTACAATCTATAGTAGCATGACGGCGACGTAAATGCATGTTTGGGGGCGTGCGATGGGCGGCCGTAATCACGTAAAGAGCTTCGCTAGGTTCGCGATGGCTCTGCTGGCATTGAGTGCATGCGCGGCGGCGGCTTCAGCGCAGTCGTCCCCCACTGCGGCGGCCTCGACGACAACCGCGAATGCGGCGGCGCAGGATGAGAACAAAGATCAACCCAGTCCCTGCGAAATAGCGCCCGCGCAAAAGACTGCCAAGCAACTGTCCCTGGCGCCACATTCGATCCAGCCGCAAAAGAATTGGCAGCGCCAAGGCAAGAACATCGACATCACGATCACCGGCGTGACGGCTCCCGCCAATCCGCGAGTCGTCGCTTGCTTCCGCTGGGCGCTAAGTGAACCGAATGCACCTGACGCCAAACAATACATGAAATTCGTCAAAACGGCCTTCGTGCCAGCCACCGCCGATACCAAGACCAATACGCTGACCGCGTCGATCACCGTCCCGCTCATGATCGCGCCGCCGAAGTCCCCGGCGGTCGCAAAGCCCGGCGAATCGGTCGGTGTCTACAGCCGCAACGACACCTACGCGAACGCGGACGTCCGCGTTTATCTCTATGGCAGCGGCGACACACCCGTCTTGGTGCTGAATGCACCGATCGGCGTGGTCGCGGCCGATAATTACTGCGACATACCCGGTCAGGAAACCACGACCAGCGCCGGCATTGGCCGGATCGATCGGCACAAAAACTGGCAGCCGATCGGCGGCGTCTTCTACTTCTCGATCGAGAGCCAGAAGGTCATCCCGCAGGATGCGCTGGTCAAAGTCTGCTTCCGCTGGAAGCTCGCTGCCAAAGGCGGCGATCCCGGCCCTTACCTCGACAGTCCGCCACCGCAACTTGTCGATAGCAAGCCGCGCAGCGTCCAGATTGCGGCGACCGTTCCCGATATAGCCGACAGGCCGTCATGGTTTTCCTCAGGAACGTCCAACGCCGGGGACACCAAACGCGTCATCGACTTCGCCGTATTGGGCGTCGCCGTGCCACGCGCGGACGCGCGAATCCTGATTTTCGACACCGACAGCTCGCCGATTGTCGACGTCATCACCACCGTCGGCATCACCCAGTTCTGGTTCGCGGGCCTCTTGGTGATCGCCGTGATGGGCCTCATCATCTGGCTGCTATGGTGGGTTTGCAGCTTCCGGCTCTCGGAGATTTCCCACACCAAGCCGGTGCTGTGCCTGATCTCGACGCGGCGGGGCTTTGCGAGCCTGTCCCAGTTCCAGATCGTGCTGTGGACGTTCGTCGTACTCGCGTCCGTGATCTACGTCATCGCTCTGTCGGGCGACCTGATCGACATCACCACGGGCACGCTCGTGCTGCTCGGCATTTCCGGCACCGCCACGGTCGTCGCCAAGGCCAAAAGCGAGAGCGACGACCAGAAGCCGGCAACGGTACCCGATCCGATTGCGGCTGCCGAAGACGCCAGTATTGCGCAATACGAAGCGGATCAGATGGCCAAACAGGTTCAAAGCGCGACCGACGAGGACGATCGCGCCAACCGGCAGTCGATGGCCGACGAGGCCGCTGCAAAAGCCGCGGCGGCGCAAGCAACCGTCGCGCTCGCCGAATCGATCGCGACGGCGGTACGGGCGCGCAGCGCGGTCGCGACGGCGTCCGACGACGACGCAAAGAAGGCCGCGCAGGACGCCGCGCAAAGAGCCGACGATGACGTGCTCGACAAGAGAAAGAAACTGGCAATCGCGTCCGGCTTTGCCGCCAAAGTCGTACGCATCCGTCACCCGAGTTGGTCCGACCTCGTGATGGAGGAATATAAAGGCCGCGAACTCGACGTCACACGCGTGCAGATGCTCTGTTTCACCATCGTATCGGCGGTGTTCGTCCTGCTCAGCGTGTCGACGAACTACGTGATCCCGGAGATTCCCAACGGCTATCTGATCCTGATGGGTATCAGCAACGGCGTGTACGTGACTTCGAAATTCGCCGGCAAGAACTGAGACTGCTTACGCCGCTCGTTTCACCCAGACCTTGTTGTCGTGGAACGCGGCCCCACCGTACGGCGCAATCGCGTCGGCGCCGGTCAGCGTGTTGATGCCGCAGCCGTCAGCATACGCCGAATTCGGCCAGATCGATTCCGCAATCAGCACGCCGCGCCGCAGCCCCTCGAACAGACGCGCGTGCAACCGCACTTCGCCGCGAACGCTGCCGAGCACCACGTAATCGCCATCGTCTATGCCTGAGGCCGCCGCATCGTCCGGGTGGATCAGTACCGTCGGGCGCTTTTCCTGCGCCAGCGAGGTCGGTGTTTCATTGAACGTCGAATTAAGAAAGCCGCGCGCCGGCGACGTCGCCAGACGGAATGGGAATTTGTCGTCGGCCTGCTCGATCGACGTCCAGTGATCCGGCAGGCCGGGCATTTCTTCGACCGGGCCGCTTTGATACGGACTGCGGAACGGTACCGTCGGCCAGTCCGGCTTGAAGCGGAATTTGCCGTCGGGCCAGGCAAAGCCGTCGAGGTAGTGCGCCTTTTCGAAAGGCGGCTGACAATCGAGCCAGCGGCTGGCTTCGAGTTCTTCGAGCGTGCCGCGCTTGGACACGCGCAGCATCTGGTCGATCAGTTCGCGCGGCGTCATGTCGAAACCGGCGTGTTCGGCGCCGAGCCGCTTCGCCAGCGCGGCAATCACGTCGTGGTTATTGCGGCATTCGCCCGGTGGCTCGACCAGCTTCGGGCCGAGGATGATGTATTGATGACCGCCGCCACGGTAGACGTCGTCGTGCTCGAGAAACGTCGTCGCCGGCAGCACGATGTCGGCCATCTTCGCCGTTTCGGTCATGAACTGCTCGTGCACGCAGGTGAACAAATCGTCGCGGGCAAAGCCTTGCTTGACCTTGTTCTGATCGGGCGCGACCGACACCGGATTGGTGTTCTGGATGATCATCGCTGTCACCGGCCCGCCGCCCTGCAAGGCCTCGGCATCACCCGTCAGCACCGCGCCGATGCGCGACTGATCGAGCATGCGCACCGACCGGTCGTGACGGTCGAGGCCTTCGATGACTGTTTTGTCGAGCCTGTAGATATCGGCATTGTTGTGAAACGCACCGCCACCTTCGTATTGCCACGCGCCGGTCACCGCCGGGATACAGCTCGCCGCGTGCATGTTGGCAGCGCCGTTGCGTGAGCGGGCAAATCCGTAGCCGAGGCGGAAGAATGCCCGCTTGGTGTCACCGATCAATCTGGCGAAGGCTTCGATGGTCTCGACCGGCGTGCCGGTAATGGCCGACGCCCAGACCGGATCGCGCGTGCGCAGATGCGCTTCGAGCGCACGTGGATGATCGGTGTATGTGTCGAGGTAGTCCCAATCGGCTCTGCCGTCACGAAACAGGCAATGCATCACCGCGCAGGCCAGCGCGCCGTCGGTACCCGGCTTCACCAGCACCGCGAGATCCGCCTGCGCCATGGTGCCGTTCATGTAGATATCGACGGCTGCGATCTTGGCGCCGCGCTCTTTGCGCGCCCGGATCGCGTGGGTCATGACATTGACCTGGGTGTTGACCGCATTGGTGCCCCAGATCACCACCAGATCCGACTTCGCCATTTCGCGCGGATCGACGCCGGCGATCTTGCCGGTGCCCGCGGCGAAGCCGGCATAGGCCGGATTGACGCAAATGGTGGAATGGAAGCCGGAGTATTTCTTGACGTGGCGCAGGCGGTGAATGCCATCGCGCATCACCAGCCCCATCGTGCCGGCGTAGTAGTAAGGCCACACCGCCTCTGCGCCGTGACGCTGCTCGGCTCTCAAGAAGTTCTCGGCAACCAGATCGAGCGCGTCGTCCCAGGAGATCGGCGCGAATTCGCCGGAGCCTTTAGGCCCGAAGCGCCGCAGCGGATGCATCAGGCGATCGGCATGATGTTCGCGCTCGGCATAACGGGCGACTTTGGCGCAGATCACCCCGGCGGTGTAATCGTTGTCGCGCGAACCATGGACACGGCCAATGGTACCGTCCGCGAGCAACTCGACGTCGAGCGCGCAGGTCGATGGACAGTCATGCGGACAGGCGGAGTGCCCGATCCGTTTCGCCGTGTTGAGCCTGACGGTCTGATTCATGGCGCCGGGACTATAGCGTAGCCGAAGTGCCGCCGTCCTGCGGTGTCCAGCGAACCCTCGCTCAAACGCCGGCGAAGGCTAGGCTGCGGTTTCCACCTTCTGCTTGGACCGCCGCCATAGCCCGCCGATCAGCAGCACCAGCACCGCGCCCGTGGCCGCCGCGACGTATTCCATTTTGTGGGCGACGTCGGCGCCGTAGTGCCCGTTGAGGAAACCCGCCGACACCGGATCGGTGGCGATCACCTCGCCGACGATCCAGCCCAGCAAGCCGGCGCCGGCCCAGACCAGCAGCGGAAACTTGTCGAGCAGCGCCATGATCAGCGCCGCGCCGGCGACGATCAGCGGAATGCTGATGGCAAGGCCGATGACGACCAGCGCCATGTTGCCGCCGGCCGCCGCCGCAATGGCGATGACGTTGTCGAGGCTCATGATGATGTCGGCGACGGCGACGATGCGCACCGCGCGCCACAGGTGATCGACCGCTTCGGCCTCGCCCTCTTCCGGATCGTCGGGCACGAGCAGCTTCGCGGCGATGTAAAACAGCGCGATCCCGCCGACGATCTTGAGGTATGGCAACAGCATCAGCGACGCGACGACGCCGGTGAACACGATGCGCAGGCCGACGGCGACGCCGGCGCCGAGGATCATGCCCCACATGCGCTGTTTCGGCGGCAGACCACGGCACGCCATCGCGATGACCAGCGCGTTGTCGCCCGACAGCAGGATGTTGATCCACATGATCTTGACGAGCGCCACCCAGAATTCGGTGCCGCCCATCTCTTTCCAGCCGCTGCTGACCATCGCCAGCCACGCGGTTGGGTCCAACATCTGCATCGCCGCTTGCACGTCTTCGTCCCCGACTTTCCCGTGACATACCACGGAAAATCGGGAACGGCAGCTATGGGCGCTTTTGTCGCAAGGGCTTAAGATTGCCCGCGCTTCGGCGGTATCAGCCGACGATTTCGTTGCCGGAGAAGAACTGCGCCATCTCGATCCCGGCGTTCTCGGCCGAGTCCGAACCGTGCACCGAGTTCTCGCCGATCGACTTGGCGTGAACCTTGCGGATCGTGTTGGCGGCGGCCTTGGACGGGTCGGTGGCGCCCATGACGTCGCGGTACTTCGCGATGGCGCCCTCGCCTTCCAGCACCTGCACGACGACCGGCGCGGAAATCATGAACTCGACCAGTTCACCAAA
>CAITEM010000469.1 GCA_903891395.1 uncultured Hyphomicrobiales bacterium
ATGTCGCAGGCACCGCCGGTTTTCGAGCCCGTTTCTGCACGGCCTTCTTGGCCGCTGTCTTGACGGCCTTTTTGACCTTCTTGTTAGCCGGCGGCCTCATCAGGCACTTTGTACCGGCCCTCCGCGCGGCAAGGCAATAACGCTCTTGAAACCCGGGTGGTTATCCTCCAGCGTCAGTTCGCCGCCATGCAGCCGCGCCACCGCCGAGGCCAGGCTCAAGCCGAGCCCGGAACCAGGCTTGGAGCGGCTCTGCTCCAGCCGTACGAACCGCTCGACCACCCGCGAACGATCGCCTTCCGGAATGCCTGGCCCGCCATCGGACACCGTCAAGAGGATGCGGTCGCCGTCATTGATCGCCCTCACCACAATCTCTGGCATCGCAGCGGCCACCGCGCCATTCATCGGATGCTCCGGCGTCTCCGAATATTTGATGGCGTTGTCGACCAGATTGGCGAGCGCCTGGCTGACCAGTTCGCGGTTGCCGTTGACCGGCGCGGCTTGCGGCGCCTCGACTTTGAGGGTGATCCCTTTTTCCTCCGCAAGCGGCTCGTACAACTCACCGATGTCGTTGGCGATCTCGGCGGCGTCGAATTCGCGGACGTCGCCAGCCTGCCCCGACTCCGCGCGCGCAATCATCAACAGCGCGTTGAACGTCGCGATCAGGCCGTCTGACTCTTCGATGGTCGCCTCCAGCGCGGCCCGGTATTCCGGCTCGTCCTTGGCTGTGCGCAACGCCTGCTCGGTGCGATTGCGCAGACGCGTCAGCGGCGTCTTGAGGTCGTGAGCGATGTTATCGGACACTTCCTTCAGGCCGTGCATCAGCGCCTCGATGCGCTCCAGCATGGCGTTGAGATTTTCGGCGAGCCGGTCGATCTCGTCGCCCGTGCCGGCAACCGGCAATCGCTCCCCAAGATCGCCCGCCATGATGCTGCGCGTCGTTTCCGTCATCGCGTCAACGCGGCGCAGCACCCGGCGCGTCACGAACAGACCGCCGGCAAGACCCAGCACCAAGACGATCGCGATCGACCAGCGGCCGGCAGAGACGACGATGTGATAGAGCCGCTCGCGCTCCTCGAGATCGCGGCCGACCAGCAGACGGAATCCACCTGGAAGCTGGAACACGCGCGCGAGCGCTAGGTGTTCGTGCTCGCGCTCCGGATGTTCGGGTGTCTCGGTCTCGTCAAGCCGCCGGTAGGTCGTCTCGGTCCAGCCCGGGTTGTCGAGCGCGCCGGGCTGCAACGCGGTGACGTTGCCGGCCAGCGCCTCGCCGTTGAAGGTCGTGACCAGATAGAGGCTCGAGCCGGGCCGACGCGCCCGGGCGTCGACGACGATGACCAACCGGCGGATACCGCCTTGACGGTATTGCTCGGACAGACCGGCGATCTCGGCATCGACCGTCTCGGTGATTTGTTCGGTGATCAGGCGGCGGGTATTGAGCGAGAAATAGCCGAGCAGAAACGCGGCGAACAACGCAAACACGGTCAAATAGACCTGTGTCAGCTTGAACGTGGTGGTCCGGAATAGCTTACCGAGCGCCGTCACGGATCATGTATCCCGCGCCGCGGACCGTATG
>CAITEM010000470.1 GCA_903891395.1 uncultured Hyphomicrobiales bacterium
CCCCCGAGCGATACGCCGCTGTCGCCCGAACAGTCGAACGCCGACCGGGACGATCGTCCCACGCGCTTGAACTGATCGTTTTCGATGCGCCGCGCGACCAGCGTCATTCAAGCCTCTCACCGTCACGGCCGTCCGGTAGCGGACACGGTCATTCTCGGCCATGAACAGCGCAGCGCGCAGAAAGTCTCGGTGACGGGCACGCACGGCACGATCATCGATATCGATCTCACGATGCCGGTGCGGCTGCGTACCGACGATCTGCTGCTGCTCGACGACGGCACGCTGGTGGAAGTGGTGGCCGCGCCGGAGCCGCTGATCGAAGCGCGCGCGGCCGACGTGCCGGGATTGTCACGTCTCGCTTGGCATTTGGGCGATCGTCACATTCCAGTTCAGGTCCTGCCCAATCGCGTGCGGGCGCTTCGTAACGCGGCGACTGAGACGCTGCTCACGTCGCTCGGTGCGAAAATAACGATGATCGACGCGCCGTTCGAACCGGAAGGCGGCGCCTACGCGCTGTCGCAGGCGCATCATCACGGCGCGCATGGCCACGCGCATCACGACCACGACGATTGCTGCGGCCACTAGGCGCGGTTGCGGAAGCCCTGCGTGCCGAACGGATAGCCCGGCATCAGATCGTAAGGATGGCCCCAGCCGGGCAGCGCCTTCATGCGTTCGAGCCAGGCGCCGATCGCCGGATAGTCCTTGGCGATATCGAAGCCGTATTCCTCGGCCGGATAATACAGATAAGCCGTCATCGAAATGTCGGCGATGGTCGGCGTGTCGGCAATCAAGTACGGCGACTTCTCGAGCCGCGTGTTGACGATGGCGAGATTGGCTTGTGCGCGGCCCTTCAAAAATCCGACGATGGCGGGATCGCCCGCGGGCTTGGCAAAATTGATCAGGAAACGGTAAGGCCCGAGGAAACCGTTGACCTTCTGGTTGTCGAAAATGATCCAGCGCAGCGATTCAAGTTCCTGATCTTCGCCCTGCGGCAGGAATTTGCCGGTCTTGCGCGCGAGATACGTCAGGATCACGCCGGACTGCGTCAGCTTTTTATCGCCGTCGACCAGCACGGGCACTTCGCCCATCTCGTTGACCTCTTGCCGATAGTCCGGACCGCGCTGTACCCCGGCGCCGAAGAAGTCGATCCACTGCGGCTGCCAGTCGGCGCCGATCAGGTTCAGCATGAGGGCGGCCCGATAAGCATTGCCGGACTGGGCGAAGCAGTAGAGCAGGTAGTCGGACATGGGACCTTCCTATTGCTGAACGGGCGCGGGCGGGCGCGCCAGCGTCACGGTTATTCCGGCGACGGATTGACCTTCGAAACGGCCGCCGGTATTGGGCAGACGCGCCAGCGTGTTGTCGTTGTCGTCCTTGATGACCAGCGTATCGTCTTCGAGCGCCCAGGTCCGGCTCAAAAAGAAATTGCCGGGACAGCCGCCTTCCGGCGCGACCTTGCCGCTGCGGGCGCCGCCGGGGCCGCTGAAGTTCATGCCGCACATCGGCGCGTTGGGCGCCGACAGCATCCAGCGGCCGGGCATCGTGAATTCGCCGGACGGCGCGGTGGCGCCGCCGGTGGTGAGCGAATTGCCCGCGCAGCCCGCGACGGTCAGTGCCAGGATAAGGCCGGCGAAGGGTCGCTGCATTTTTCGTGCGTTACTTCATCGTCGGAATGACAAACTCGGCGCCGGCTTTGGTGCCGGTCGGCCAGCGCTGCGTGACGGTTTTGGTCTTGGTGTAGAAGCGCACCGAATCCGGCCCGTGCTGATTGAGGTCGCCGAAGCCGGAACGCTTCCAGCCGCCGAAGGTGTGATAGGCGAGCGGCACCGGAATGGCGAAGTTGACGCCCACCATGCCGACCTGCACGCGGTTGACGAAATCGCGCGCGGTGTCGCCGTCGCGCGTATAGATGGCGACGCCGTTGCCGTATTCATGCTCGGAGGGCAGCC
>CAITEM010000471.1 GCA_903891395.1 uncultured Hyphomicrobiales bacterium
CCAGGCCGACATCGCCTTCGTCATCGGCGCCAACGATGTTACCAACCCGGCGGCGGAAGACGACAAGACCTCACCGATTTACGGCATGCCGGTGTTGCAGGTGTGGAAGGCCGGCACCGTGATGTTCATCAAGCGGTCGCTGGCGTCAGGCTATGCCGGCATCGACAACCCGCTGTTCTATCGCGACAACACCATGATGTTGCTCGGCGACGCCAAGAAGATGACCGAGACCATCGTCAAGGCGATGTAGCCGCCGCGAGTGCCGGTTCGTCCGGCGATTGCGCGGGTACGATCCCGGGCGCTTGCAGGTCGGTTTTTGCCTCCGGCGCGACGTAGCGAAACTCGCGGCCGTGCAGCGTAATGGTCGGGCTCAGGCCGAAGCATCCGGCGCCGAAGACGCCGATGCGCCGCTCCAGTTCATCCTTGGAAATGTCCGCCGAAATCTCGCACAGCGTCGCAAAATTGCGCCGCGTGCTGCGCCGTCCGCTCCACGCGACGGGAAGCGCCGCCAACGGCCCGGCTTGCGTCGCCAATATCCTGGCGAGATTCCAGAACAGCCGCGCCACCGAGACCAGCGCCAACTGTTCCAGGTGTTCGACCGGTGTATTGGGCCGGACGGCGAACGTCTCGACGCCGATGATCGGCCCGGAATCGACGCGCTCGTGCATGCGGTGCGCGGTCGTGCCGAACTCGGTCGCGCCGTCATACGTCGCAAAATAGGCCGGCAGCCAGCCGGGATAATGCGGCGGCCCTGGATGAAAATTATAGGCGCCATAGCCCAAGGTTTCGAGAATGTGCTTCGGCACGATGACCGGCGTGACAAATGCGATCAGTCGCGCCTTGGACAATAGCGCCGACGGCAGCGCCTCAAGTTCTGCGTGCGATTTAACGTGGCGAATTTCCAATGCCGGATTGCGTTCGCGCAACACCGAGGCCAGCACGGCTTCCTCGATGGGACCAGTCAGCAAGATGATGGTGTCGAACATGGCTGGCCGCTGACGCACAAGGCTGCGCCGGAAAGACAGGGGGGTGTCGGGGAGCGTGTCGAACTACGCGGTTACGTCGAGGAGATTTGTCGACGTTGCTGTCGTGGCGGGGTCGGTGCTGGTGCTCGTAGACGTCGCTGGCGAAGAAGCCTTGGCCGCGCCGCCGCCGTGATGATGGCCGCCGTGATGGTGTGCGCCCTTTGTCTGTTGCTGCGACGTCGCCGGCGCTTGCTGCGCGTCGGCTTGCGCCAGCGGAAGGTTGGCTGACGTGTTTGAAATAGACGCGATGGCCATGACCGTCTCCGGCAGGACTCTTGGTCCCATTCGAATCGCGTCGCCCCCCGGCGTGCTGCCGTGATAATGCCGGCGTAATTTGCAAACGGTTAACGATAAGGCGGGCGAACCGCGTTCGACTCCGTGCAACGCGTTTATTTACGTAGCTTTTATCTCGAGCGCCGCTATTCGAGCGGCATCGGCACCGAGCAGCGCATCTGCAGGCCTTCTGGGCGATATTCGACGTTCGCCGCGGCCTGGATCTGGCCCGGCAATACCGCTTCCAAAAGCCGCGAGCCGAAGCCCTGGCGTTGGGGCGACGACACCGCCGGCCCGCCGCTTTCGATCCAGAGGAAATCGAGTCTGCGCCGCGTCGCCTCGATGGTCATGCTCCAGGTTACGTCGATCTTGCCGCCGAAGGCCGACAGCGAACCGTATTTCGCGGCATTGGTCGTGAGTTCGTGGACCGCCATGCCGAGCGACACCGCGAGTTGCGCGGTCAGCGGCACGTCGGGCCCGGTCAAGGTGATGCGGTTGTCGCTGCCGTCGTCGAAAGCGTCGAGTTCATTGTGCAGGATGTCGCAAAAGGTCACGGCACCTGCTTCGTCGGTCAGCAGCCGGTGCGTCTTGGCGAGCGCGCCGATGCGCCCGATCAGGGCGTCCTTGAACTGTTCGATCGTGTCCGAGGTGCGCGCGGTCGATCCCATGATCGCCTGCACGGTGGCCAGCGTATTGCGGACGCGGTGGTGCAACTCGCGGATCAGCAAGGCCTGCTGCTCCTCGGCGCGCTGGCGCTCGCTGATGTCGACCAGCATGTTGACGGCGCCGATCAATTGTCCGGCTTCGTCATGCAGCGGCGTCGGGTAAGGGATGAAGGCGACGCGCGTACCGTCCGGGCGCTCGGCGAGGGCTTCCATGCCGCGCACCGTGCGGTTCTCGCGCAACGCAATCGTCATCGGGGAGCGGTCGTGCGCCATCGGCGTGCCGTCGGGCCAAAACAGCTTCCATGAGCCACACCATGCGGAGCCGAGCTCCGGCCTGTGGCCCCATAATTCGACGGCGGCATCGTTGTAATAAGTCAGCCGCCCCTCGGCGTCGGTCGTGTAGACCGCCGTGGGCAGCGCCTCAAGCAAGGCGCGGAAACGTCGGTCAAGCTCGTTCGCGGTGACGGGAGAACCCACCGCATCTGAAATCGGGAAAACATTTTGATCGCCGGACGCACCCTTCCGGGCCGCCATCGCGCGTTCCAGCTCGCTTTCAAGGAAACTCAAAGGCTCATCCCTAGCAATCAAAACGCGCCCACACGCCCGGTTTTTCAACCTGAAAACCCCAACCCCAGTCGGTGGAAACGCAGTTGACGGCAATAAGTTGCACAAATTTATATGGGTTTTGCCGATTTTTCCTTAACGCCGTCAGCGGCATAGCCAGCGGGCGCGATCAGGCAGCGGTTAAAGAACCCGCGTCATGACGAAAGCGTCGACCAGTCCCAACCCTGGGTGGCGGAAGGCATTCGGCAAACGCCCCACAACGGTGAAGCCGTTATCCTGCCAGAGCCTCACGGCGCGCGCGTTGGTGGAGACCACAAAATTGAACTGCATGGCAACGAAACCACGCGCCCGTGCCTTGGCCAGGGAATGTTCGCACATCGCCCGCGCGATGCCGCGCCCCGTGGCTTTCGGCGCAACCACGTAACCGCAATTGGCGACGTGGGCGCCACCGCCGCGCTGGTTGGCGCGCAGATAGTAGGTGCCGACGATAAGGCCATCGGCCTCGGCGACGAACACGGCGTGGTCTGGCGTGCGCCAATAGGCCAGTGCGTCGGCGCGGTGGATGTCGCGCGGGACCGGATAGGTCTCACCGGCGCGGAAGGTCGGCTCCAGGATCGCCCAGATCGCGTCGTCGTCTGCTGCAACGGCCGGGCGGATGATCGGGTTCATGGTGCGTTGCTACCACGCGATCCGTCGGCCGATCCAGGCCGGCCGCGCAATTCGCCGGGCCCGATGCAACCATGCCGTTGCCAGCGCGTTGCTCGACGGGGGCGAATCTCGACAAGCCATGAGATTCTCCAAATGCCACTTCCAATTCGTAATCTGGGTATTGTCGGCCTCGGTAAAATGGGGGCGGACCTGGCGAAGAACGCGCTCGCCCACGGCTTCGCCGTTGCTGGCACCGACACCCACGATGTCGCTCCTGACCTCAAACAAGCTGGTTTTAAGTTCGCTGCCGATCTCAAGCAACTGGCGGCTCTGTTGCCGCGGCCGCGCTTCGTCCTGCTCTATGTGCCGGCCGGTCCGCCGGTGGATGGTGTCTTGGCCCAGCTCGCAAGCATTCTCGAACCGGGTGACATCGTCGCCGATGGCGGCAATTCTTATTGGGGCGACTCGATCCGGCGTCACGCGCGCCTGAAAGAGAAACAGATTCATTTCATCGACGCAGGCACGTCCGGGGGACCGGGCGGCGCGCTCGAAGGCGCCTGTTTCATGCTCGGTGGCGAGGCGGAGCCGGTCGCCGCTGTCGAGCCGATCCTGCGCAAGCTCGCGGTCGAGGGCGGCTACGTGCATGCCGGTGGTCCGGGCGCCGGCCATTTCACCAAACTCGTGCACAACGGCATCGAGTTCGCGATGTTGCAGGCGATCGGCGAGGGCGTCGACCTGCTTGAGCAATACCGCGAGAAACTTCCGGTCGCCGACGTCTTGAGTTGCTGGCGGCACGGTTCGGTGATCCGCTCGTGGCTGGTCGATCTGATGGAAAAGATGTACCGCGAGAGGGGCGGCCTCGCCGGGACGCCTTCTTATATCGACGATACCGGCGAGGTGAATTGGCTGGTCGACGATGCGCTGCACATGGAAGTGGCGATCCCGGTGATCACCCAGTCTGTCATCCAGCTCATCGCCTCGCGCGACGCGACGCATAATGCGGCACGGGCGATCGACCAGATGCGGCACGGCTTCGGCGGTCATCCCTACGGCAAGGATGCCGGCGTTGCCCATGAACGCCACACGGGGCGCATCGGCGGGTTTGTCGGCAATGGCGGAGACGCGTCATGACGAAAACCATTGGCCGCCTGACCTGGGCCGTGGCGGAGGGCTATATCCCGCCGGCATCGACCGGCACGACGCGCGAACTGACCAGCCACGAGACCGTCTGCATCCTCAACGCCAACGATGAAGATGCGCGTGTCGAGATCACCGTCTACTTCGCCGACCGTGCACCCGCCGGCCCTTATGTCTTTACCGTCGGCGGCAAACGCACGCGCCATCTGCGCTTCAACGATTTCGCCGATCCCGAACCGGTGCCGCTCGGTACCGACTTTTCCAGCATCATCGCGTCCGACGTGCCCATCGTGGTGCAGCATACGCGGCTCGATACCCGCCAACCGGCCCTCGCGCTGCTCAGCACCATCGCTTTTCCACTCGATTAACGGCGTAGCGACAGCGAAACCGGAGCAAAAAGCGCGGAGGCGACCCTGCGTTTTTTTTTAATTTCGCACGCCGCTGACGAAATACTGACCGCCGAGCGGCAGCCAGTGCAGATAGGCCTCCAGCGGCCGCAGCGCCGCGACTGCTTCCGGAAAAAACAGGCAATAGCCCGTCGCGGCGATGGCGAAACCCGCCTCGCGCATGCGCCGCATGGTCTCGCGTCTGGTCAGCAGCACGGCGTCGGCGTCGAATTCGCAGGTGTTGACCAGGTGCCGCGTCACCGGATTGAACGGATTATGTTCGAAGATGATCAGGTGTCCGCCGGGCTTGAGCCGGTCGTGACAGAAGCGCAGCGCGTCCTGCCGCTCGGCCGGCGGGATGTGGTGAAACACGCAGGACGCCAGCGCGAGGTCGAATCTCTTCGTCGGGTCCAATGCGTCGGGCGTGAAGAAGCGGCAATCGGGATTGTCGCGCCGCGCGATCACGAGGCTATCGGCGGAAGGGTCGCAGCCGACGATACCGGCGTTGGGAAACGCGGCGCGGAAATACGGCATGGCGCGGCCGACGCCGCAGCCGAAATCGAGCACCGCGTCGGCGGCGCCGGTCAACTCTTTGGCGCGCTCGACTTTGTAGCGGACGAAGTAATCGTTATCGCGGTTGAAGAAGCCGGTCTGCGCGGCGATCATCGCTTCGTAGCGGCCGGCATATTGATCGAAGTCGATTTTCGTCATCGATCTGCCTCCCTGGTTCGCGCTACGTGGCGATTAGAACGCTGGCGGCTTACCAAAAAGAAAACGCGGGCGATAAACGCCCGCGTCGAATTCACAAAACCCGGTATCGAAGGCTAGAAGCGGGGAGCCCCGCCGCCGGCGCCACCGCGGCCGCCACGGCCACCGGCGCCACCCGGACCACCGGCACCCGGACCGGCAGCGCCCGGAACGACACGCGGCTTCATCGGCAACAGGCCTTCGCGCTGCATCTTCTTGCGCGCGAGCTTGCGGGCGCGACGGATGGCTTCCGCCTTTTCCCGCGCCTTCTTCTCAGACGGCTTTTCGTAATGGCCGCGAAGCTTCATTTCGCGGAAGATACCCTCACGCTGCATCTTCTTCTTGAGCGCCTTGAGGGCTTGATCGACGTTATTGTCGCGAACGAGAACTTGCACGCAGGCTCCTTCGTATGTGGCTCGGCCGGGTTTTCATCCAAAAAGGCCGCAAAGACGGGCCTTTGAGTCGGGCGGCAGTAGCAGAATTGGGCGGATGAGTCCACCGGAACGGCCAAAAACCGCCGATCCATGGCCTTTTTCCATATAGGGCGAGGGGTTACAGGCTGCCAGCGGCGGCGTCAAATGGCTTTCAGGGGCTGTGGGCGGCGTTTCCAGGGCCTGGTCCGGGGCTCGCCTAACTATTTGCCAAACACCCGTGTCACATGCCCCATCTTGCGGCCGGGACGGGGGTCCTTCTTGCCGTAGAGATGCAGCGAGGCGCCCGGCACCGTGAGCCAGTGCTGGGCCTCGTTGGCTTCCGTGCCAATCAGGTTGGTCATCTCGACGCGGCCAAGCCGCACCGGCTTCGCCAGCGGCCAGCCGGCCACGGCGCGAATATGCTGCTCGAATTGCGACACGGTTGCGCCGTCGATGGTCCAGTGACCGGAATTGTGCACGCGGGGCGCGATCTCGTTGACCAGCACGGTCTGCTTCTTGCCGGCGCGCACGACGAACATCTCGACCGCCAGCACGCCGACATAGTCGAAGGCCTTGGCGATTTTGGTCGCGATCTTGCGCGCCTCGGCGGCGAGCGCCGGCGACACTTTGGCCGGCACTTTCGAGAGGTGGAGGATGTGATCGCGGTGTTCGTTCTCGGTCACCTCGAAGCACTCGACCTTGCCGTCGGCGGAGCGCGCCGCGATCACCGAAACCTCGCGCTCGAAATTGACGAAGCCTTCGAGGATGCAGGGCTCGTTCTTCAGGCTGCGCCACGCCGCGTTGGCGTCGACGCCTTTGGCGATTTTCGCCTGGCCTTTGCCGTCGTAACCGAGCTGCTTGGTCTTGAGCACCGCCGGCAAGCCGACCTTCTCGATGCCGGCGGCCAGTTGCGAGGCGCTGTGCACCGAGGCGTACGGCGCCGTGCCGATCTTCAACTCGCTGATGAAGTTCTTTTCGATCAGCCGGTCTTGCGTGATCTCGAGCACGCGCGGGTTCGGCATCACCTGCTTGCGCTTAGCGAGAAAAGCGGCGGTCTTGGCCGGCACATTCTCGAATTCATAGGTGATGACGTCGACGCTGCCGGCGAAGCGGCCGAGCGCGGCTTCGTCCTCATATGCCGCGCAGGTGAAGGCGTGCACGACGTCGAAGGCACACGAGTCTTTGTCCGGCGAATAGATGTGGACCTTCAGCCCGAGCTGCTGCGCGGCGATGGCGAGCATACGGCCGAGCTGGCCGCCGCCGAGAATTCCGATGGTCGCGCCGGGCTTGAGCAACCGTTCAACCCTTCGGCTTCTTGGCGACGGCTTTGGTCTGCCGGGCGCGCCAGGCGGCGAGGCGGGCCGCGATCTTGGCGTCCGACAAGGCCAGTACCGCGGCCGACAACAGCGCGGCGTTGATCGCACCCGGCTTGCCGATCGCCAGCGTGCCGACCGGAATACCGGCGGGCATCTGCAGGATCGACAGCAGTGAATCCTTGCCTTCCAGCGCGTGGGTGTTCATCGGCACGCCGAACACCGGCAACAGCGTCATCGACGCCGTCATGCCGGGCAGGTGGGCCGCGCCGCCGGCCCCGGCGATGATCACCTTGAAGCCGTTTTCACCGGCATTGGTGGCAAATTCATACAGCCGCTTCGGCGTGCGATGGGCCGAGACGATCAGTGCCTCGTAGCCGATCTTGAGCGCGTCCAGGGTTTCGGCGGCGTGCTGCATCGTGGCCCAGTCGGATTGACTGCCCATGATGATCGCGACCAGTTTTGCAGCCATTGTGCCCCCGAACGCCGATCGCCGAAGATCCTGCGCAATCAAATCCGCCCGAATCCGGCCGGAAGGAAGCGGCGGATTATAGGTTCCGACCCCCCTCTGGCAAGGTGAAACCGCTGTGGCGCCATCCTTGAACGTCGCTGTGCCCGACGTCACGTCGTCCAGCCCACGGCTTCGGGCCGCGCATGGCGGGTATAGCCTGAGGGGCGCTCGTCAGCCGGACACCGGGGGCAAGGCGATCCGGCAGTGAGCGCCGCGGTTTCATCCCGTGCGCACGTCACATATTGCCCGCAGGAGGAACCCCATGATTCGTTCGCGCAATTGGCGAAGCGTTGCCGCGATTTCCGTTGCCGCCTTTCTCTTCACCGTCTCCAGTGCGCTCGCCCAGGCGCCGGCCTTCAAGACGATATCGGTGAAGACACCGGACGGCTTGACCATCGCGGCACAGGAATGGGGCAATCCGAACGGTCCCGAAATCGTTTTCATTCACGGCTTCTCGCAAAGTCATCTGTCGTGGATCAAACAGGTCACCGACAGCGGTCTCGCCAAAGAATTTCACATGGTGACCTACGACCTGCGCGGTCACGGCAATTCGGACAAACCGCTGGAGCCGGAAAAGTACAAGACGTCGAAGTATTGGGCCGACGAATTGCAGGCAGTGATGGACGCGACCGGCTTGAAACGCCCGGTCGTCGTCGGCTGGTCCTATGGCGGGCGCATCATGGCCGACTATCTCACCACCTATGGCAGCACCAAGCTGGCCGGCCTGAACTATGTCGACGCCGGGCAGAAGGGCGATCCGGCCTTCGTTGGCCCCAATCTGAAAAATCAGCCGGCGATGATGTCGGAGAATCTTTCCGACAATATCGCGGCGACTCGCGCGTTCCTGCACGGCTGTTTCTCGATCCAGCCGACGCAGGACGAATACGAGGACATGCTGGCCTTCAACATGATGGTGCCGCCAAAGGTGAGGCTCGCGCTCGGCAACCGGCCGCTCCAGGTCGACGACATGCTGCGCGGGCTCAAGCTGCCGGTGCTGGTGACGCACGGCGCCGAGGACAAGAACTCGAACCTGATCGCTGCCGAATACACCGCCAAGATGATCCCCGGCGCCAAGCTCTCGGTCTACCAGGGCGTCGGCCATTCGCCGTTCTTCGAGGCGACGCCGCGCTTCAACGCCGAACTCGCGGAATTCGTGCGCAACGCCCAGAAAGGCAATTAAAGGGAAGGCCCGGAGACACGAACCTGCCCAACCGTTATGTTGTGTCTTGCGCCAGTCGTTGGCGACAAGAAAAAACAAAGCGGGGAAACGATGCGAGTTCTGGGCAAGGTACGGCCGGCGCGTGGCCGTGATCGCTTAACGCGGCGCGGCATGCTGGTGGGCTCGGCAAGTCTTGCAGGAGCAGGCCTCGCGGCTGCGGCGGGATTGCCGAGGGCCGCGGCCGCCGAGGAAATCGGACCGGTGATGGCCACGCTCAGTGCCTACATGAGCGAAGCCGCAACCCGGGCGTTGCCGGACGCCGTCGCGGAACAAGCCAAGTTTCACATTCTCGATACTTTCGCCGCGATGGTGTCGGGATCGGAACTGCCCCCCGGACGCCACGCGCTGAATTTCGCGCGCGCTTATGGCGGCGAGAAGATCGCCACCATTGCCGCGTCGAATATTCTGGCCGGGCCGATCGAAGCCGCGATCGTCAACGGCATGCTGGCGCAGGCCGACGAGAGCGACGACAATTACAGTGCCGGCGGCGCGCATCCCGGCTGTGCGATCGTGCCAGCCGCTTTGTCGATGGGTGAGACCTTCGGCGTTGACGGTGCGCGGTTCCTGCGCGCCGTGACGCTCGGCTACGACGTCGGCATGCGGGCGTTCAAGACTGTGTTCAACGTGACGACGATTCCCGATCTGCACAACATCGTCGGCACCTTTGGCGCTTCCGCGACTGCCGGCAGCATCGCCGGTTTCGACGCGCAGAAAATGCGCTGGCTGCTCGACTACGCGGCGCAACAGGCGGGGTCGGGGTTCGGCGCTTGGGCACGCGATGTCGAACACACCGAAAAGTCCTTTGTGTTTTCGGTGGGTGCGCGCAACGGCGTTGCCGCCGCGCTGATGGTCAAGTCGGGTTGGACCGGCGTCGGCGACGTGTTTTCCGGCGGCGACAACTTCTTCCAGTCCTATGCGCCCAAGGCCAAGCCAGACGGTTTGGTCGAGCAGCTCGGCCAGCGCTACGAAGTGGCCCTGACGATTATCAAGAAATGGACCAGCGGCGGCCCCACGCAGTCGCCGCTCGACGGCTTGGTCACCATGCGCAAGAAACACCCCTTTGAGGCGGATCAGGTCAAACAGGTGGCGGTGCGCGTTTCGGTCAGCGGCTTCCCCAAGGTCAACAACACCGAGAGCCCCGATCTCTGCTTGCAGTATCTCATCGCTGTGCTGCTGCTCGACAAAACGGTGTCGTTCCGCGCCGCGCACGACAAGCCGCGGATGACCGACCCGCGCATTATGAAAGAGCGGGCCAAAGTTGCCCTTACCGCCGATGAGGAGCTTGAGCGTATTCTGCCCAAACGCGTCGCCATCATCGAAGTCACGCTGAACGACGGCACCGTTCTGAAGGAACGCATCGACACCGTGCGCGGCACGCCGGAAGATCCGATGGACAAGGACGAGGTCGTCGCCAAGGCGCGCGACCTGATTGAGCCGGTGCTGGGGGGGCAGGCTTTCGCCGCTTTGGTCGCCAAGGTTTTCGCCATCGAGCAGGTCAAGGATATCCGCGAACTGCGGCCCTTGCTGCAGAAGGCTTAGGCCCTTCGCGCTACGCGATAATATCCGGCGTCAGCGCGTCTTCGAGCTGGCGGATTTTGTCGCGCAGCACGAGCTTGCGCTTCTTCAGCCGCTGCACCTGGATCAGGTCGGAGCCGGGCGATTGCGCCAGAGCCGCGATCGCGGCGTCGAGGTCGCGGTGTTCCTGCTGCAGGCGTGCCAGTTGCTCGCGCAAAGCGCCTTCGTCGTTGTCGTTCATCGCCACCGCTGTCGCGCCGCGCCGGTATCAGCTTAGGCGGCTGCGGAATAATTATCGCGTTTTCCACAGCGGCCTTCAAGCACAGATAAAAATCTACGGAAGTCCAAAGACTTCGGTAACGTTGCTGCGGCGCAGGACGGAGTTTAGAGTTGCCCTTGCGCTGAGTCTGGGACAGACTTATCTCATCAGGGCCACTGATTGAGGAGACATGCTGAATGTCGCTGCAATCGCACCTTGCGGAACTTGAAAGAAAGCATCAGGCGCTCGAAGCTCAGATCAACGATTGCCTGGTTCATCCCGCCACCGACGACCTGAAGGTCGTCGAGCTCAAACGGCGAAAATTACACGTCAAAGACGAGATCGAGCGGCTCAGGCACGGCGAAAGCGTGCACTGACCTCGCGATATCGTGCGTTGAATCGACGCATTCGCGTAAGTTGACGGCAAGCCGCCGGCTTGTGGGCCAAATCGGACTCTCCGGTTTTGCCTGCTGGCCGGCGGTTTTGTGTTTCCGCGCCGCCCGATCTTGATCATAATGGCTGCAATCGGAAGTGGCCGGTGCACGGCCCGGATCGTTTGGGGAGAAATTGATGCGTAGTTTCGCGACAGCCGCCCGCCTCGGCCGGGCCTGCGCCGTTGTCATTCTCGCCGGCTTGGCGCTGAACGTGGCCCTTGCCGCGCCGGCCGGTGCTGCGGCCGAATACCCGACCCGGGCGATTACGTTGATCGTGCCTTATCCGCCCGGCGGCGGCGTCGACGCCATGGCGCGGGTCGTCGCGCAGAAAATGTCGGAAGCGCTCAAGCAACAGGTCGTGGTGGAAAATCGCGGCGGCGGCGGCGGCACCATCGGCACCCGTCAGGTCGCGCGCGCCGCGCCCGATGGCTACACGCTGCTGCTCGGACATACCGGCACGATTTCGATCAATCCCAGCCTCTACGTCAATCTCGGCATGGACCCGCGCAAAGACTTCGACGCCATCGGCCTGATCGCGTCGATGCCGGTGGCGCTGATCGCCCATCCGTCGTTTCCGGCCAAGTCGATCGCCGAGTTCATCGAGCTTGCCAGGAAATCGCCGGGCAAGCTGAACGTCGGCACCTCGGCGCTCGGCACCGGCGGCTATATGTGCGCCGAATTGTTCAAATCGGTGGCCGGCGTCGACGTCGCCATCATTCCGTACAAAGGCACGGCGCCGGTGATGACGGATCTGCTCGGCGGCCACGTGCCGGTGGCGTTCGGCGTGTTGCCGCCGGCGCTCGGCAATATCGCGTCCGGAAATCTCAAGGCGATCGCCGTTACCAGTCTGAAGCGTTCGAGCCTGCTGCCCGACGTGCCGACCTTCGACGAATCCGGCATGCCCGGCTTCGACGCCGTGCTGCATTACGGGCTGCTGGCGCCGGCCGGCACGCCGAAGGAAATCATCGATCAGCTCAATTTCGAACTGCGGCGGCTGGCGGACGACCCGGAAGTCCAGCAGCGCATCCACGCCGAGGGCGGCGACCCCATGACCTCGACGGCGGCCGAATACACCGCCGATATCGACAAGGAAGAAAAAAAGTGGAGCGATCTGGTCAAGAAGCTCAATCTCAAGGTCGATTAGTTCCCGAAAAGAAAGTCCGGCAGCCCCTGCCTTTATGGCCGCGCAAGGCGTAGGTAGGGGCAGCCATAAGGAACACCGACCATGAGCGAACCAGTCGACAAGCGGCCCAAAAACACGCGCGGCGACGCCTTCCCGGTCGAAGGTTTTGCGCTGACGGTGGACGGCAAAATCAAGTCGCAATACCCGGATCTGGCCGATGCCATGAAAGTCGGCCTGGCGCTGAAGACCAAGTTTCCGGTGATCCAGGTTACGATATACGATGCGGCGGCCAAGACCCGCACGCCGGTGAACCTGCCCGAGGCCAAGGCTTAAAGCCCGACGCCTCTGCGCAAGTTTGCCGACGCGCATGATCCCGAAAAGTGGGAACCGGTTTTCGGGTAAGATCATGCGCGGTTAAAAAGTGCGGGCGCAACAGGGGAGGCGTTCGTGCGGATTTCGCTAGGCATTATCGCGGTACTGAGTCTGACCGCTGTCGCGCCGCAATCGGTGCGCGCCGCCGATTATCCCGACCATCCGATCACGCTGGTGGTGCCGTTCCCGCCGGGCGGCAGCACCACGGTGATGGCGCGCAACGTCGCCGACAAGATGTCGGTGGCGCTCGGCCAGCCGATTGTGGTCGAGAACCGTGGCGGTGCCGGCGGCACGATCGGCACGCGCTACGCCGCCAAGGCGGCGCCCGACGGCTACACCATTCTGCTCAGCTACACCGGCACCTTCTCGATCGCGCCGGCGGCCTACGCCAATCCGGGCTACGACCCGCGCAAGGATTTCGCGCCGATCGGCATGATCGGCGCCGCGCCGAATTTGCTGGTGGTGACGACGTCGCTGCCGGTGACGTCGGTCGCCGAATTGATCGCCTATGCCAAGGCGCAGCCGTCGCCGATGCAATACGGTTCGCCCGGCGTCGGCACCGTCAATCATCTCGCCGGCGAAGTGCTGGCGGCGTCCATCGGCGTGCCGATGCAGCACATTCCCTACAAGGGCAACGGCCCGGCGCTCGGCGACCTGATCGGCGGTCACATCCCGATGATGTTCGTGCCGATCCCGGTGTCGCTCGGCAACGTCAATGCCGGCAAGTTGCGCGCGCTGGCGATCTCGAGCGCGCAACGCTCAAAGTTGGTGCCCGATGTGCCGACACTGGCAGAAGCGGGTGTGCCCGGCTTCGACGTGGCGTTGCGGTACGGTCTGGCGGCGCCGGCCGGTACGCCGAAGCCGATCATCGACCGGCTCAACAAGGAGCTGAACGCCGCGCTGGCATCGGAAGATGTGCAAAAGCGTCTGGCGAACGAGGGCGCCGATGCCTTGCCCGGCACGGTCGAGGCTTACGCCGCCGACCTCGATAGGGAAGAGACCAAATGGAGCGCGCTGGTGCGCAAGATCGGGCTCAAACTCGAATAGCGTTTATTGCACCGTCGTCCGCATCATGACTTCGGTCTCGCTTAGCGAATGACCGGGCGCCGAGACATAGAATTCCATTTCAACCATCACGATGGACGTGAGGAAGAGTGCGGACGCGACCAGCACCGATTTGAACAGGAAGCTTTCCGCCGCCGGCTTGGGGACGGCCCCGGCGCGCTGCGAAGAGGGCGTATTGGGAACTTGCATCGAAGTATCCTTGTCGCCGGATATCGAAGCAAAAAGCAGGCCAGCGGCGTAAAATGCCGCGGTTGGCACATTGCATTTCTGGGGCCGGCGGCTTTATTGTTGGGTCGCGCGCCGCCAGCGAATCCATATCACGGTTCAGACAACGGCCTGAGGTTACGATGATGCTTCTGCCCGACCGGAAAGTTTCCGCTCTGCGTGTCGCTTTGCTGGCGACCGTCATGGGCGCAGGCGTCATGCTGGCGTCGGCGGCGCAGGCCTTCACCTTCGAAGGTCAGACCACCGCGAATGGCGGCAGCGGGTCAAATCTGGACACTCCGGCGGCGTCGCGGCTTTCGCCGGGCACCAGCGACGGTCAGACCACGATCAAGCAGGGCAACACGACGTTTCAGTTCGGCCGTCAACGTTCGCTGACCGACGACAGCTACTATCCCAGCCAGTTGTTCGGTCCGTCCGGCCGCCCGAGCGATGGGCGGTAAAGCGCGTCACACCGCTTTCGCCATCTCCCTCAGCTTGAACTTCTGAATCTTGCCCGTGCTCGTCTTCGGGATCTCCGCAAAGACGATAAAGCGCGGCACTTTGTAGCCCGCCAAATTTTGCTTGCACCATTGCATCAGTTCATCCGCGCCGGCCTGCGCGCCTGATTTCAACTCGATGAACGCGCAGGGCGTCTCGCCCCATTTGGCGTCGGGCTTGGCCACCACCGCGACCGCGCCGACCGCCGTATGCTTGTAGAGCGCGTCCTCCACCTCGATCGACGATATGTTCTCGCCGCCGGAAATGATGATGTCCTTGGAACGGTCCTTGAGCTGGATGTAGCCGTCCGGATACATCACGCCGAGATCGCCGGTGTGGAACCAGCCGCCGGTAAAGGCCTTTAGAGTCGCCGCTCTGTTCTTGAGATAGCCCTTCATCACCACGTTGCCGCGCATCATCACTTCGCCCATGCTTTCGCCATCGTGCGGCACCGGCACCATGGTGTCGGGATCGCGCACGTCGAGGCCCTCGAGCACGGGATAGCGCACGCCCTGGCGCGCTTTCTTCTGCGCCTGTTCGGCGGGCGGCAAAGCATCCCACGCTTCGTGCCATTCGTTGACGACGGCGGGTCCGTAGACTTCGGTCAGTCCGTAGACATGCGTGACGTTGAAGCCGGCGCTCTTCATGGCGGCCAGCACCGCTTCCGGCGGCGGGGCCGCGGCGGTGGCGAAATCGACGATATGCGGCAGCGGTTTCTTCTCGGCCTCGGTGGCATTGAGCAGCGCTACCATCACGATGGGCGCGCCGCACAGATGCGTCACTTTGTGCGTCGCAATGGCGTCGAACATGGCGGCGGCGCGCACCTGGCGCAGGCAGACATGCGTGCCGGCGACGATCGACACCGTCCACGGAAAGCACCAGCCGTTGCAGTGGAACATCGGCAGCGTCCACAGATACACCGGATGCTGCTTCATATGGCAGGTGATGACATTGCCCATCGCCAGCAGATGCGCGCCGCGATGGTGATAGACCACGCCTTTGGGATCGCCGGTGGTGCCCGAGGTGTAGTTGAGACAGATGGCGTCCCACTCGTCGTCCGGCATGGCCCAGCGATAGTCCGGATCGCCCGAGGCGACGAAGTCTTCATATTCGATTTCGCCGATCCGCTCGCCGGCGCCGGTGTATTCCGGGTCGTCATAGTCGATCACCAGCGGCTTCGCCTTGCACAGCGTCAGCGCCTCCTTCATCACCTTGGAAAATTCGCGGTCGATGATGACGACCTTGGCTTCGGCATGGTCGAGCGAGAAAGCGATGATGGCGGCGTCGAGCCTTGTGTTGAGCGTGTTCAGCACGCCCTGCGTCATCGGCACGCCGTAATGGCATTCGATGCAGGCCGGCGTATTGGCCAGCATCACCGACACCGTATCGCCGCGCTTGATGCCGCGCGCGTCGAGCGCCGAAGCCAGCCGCCGCGTGCGGGCGTAGAATTCGGCATAGGAGCGTCGCAGCTTGCCGTGAATGATGGCGGTGTGATCCGGGAATACGCTCGCGGCGCGCTCGAGAAAGCCGAGCGGCGTCAGCGGCTGGAAATTCGCCGGATTGCGGTCGAGATCGGTGTCGTAGGGCGTTTTCGCCATTGGATGTGTCCCCAGGCCACTAGCGTAGCCAAGGCGCGGGGCCTTGTCAGCCGCGCAGCAGTTCCCCGACGCCGGAATACAGCAGCGCCAGCGAGATCAGGAACATCACCGCCAGCACGATCTTGTAGAACGTCTCCTGCGGCGTGCGGCGCACCAGCCAGAAGCCGAGCTGGTTGGCGGCGAGCGCCAGCGGCAGCAGCGCCAGCGATGTGCCCATGCCCTTGGTTGAGAATTGTCCGAGCGCGAGATAGGGCACGACCTTCATGCCGTTGACGGCGGCGAGAAAGATCGCGGTGGTGCCGACGAAGACCATCTTCGGCAGGTTCTGTGTGATGACGTACATTTGGTAGGGCGGTCCGCCGGCCTGGCAGATGGTCGAGGTGAAACCGGAAAACGCGCCCCAGAACAGCCCGGCGGAAATGCCGGCGGGCTTTATCTCGCGCGCCAGCCGCGCCGCACCGATCACGCTGTAGATCACGAAGGCGATGGTGATGAAGCCGACAAAAGCACGCACCGCGGCGTCCGAAATGTAGGACGCCAGCAGGCCCGCGGCGGCAACGCCGAGCACCGCGCCCGGCAGCATGATGGCGAGGATGCGGCCGTTCCATTCCTTGCGGTAGACCCACAGCGCGTTGAGGTCCTGGATAATCATGATCGGCAGGAAGATCGCGGCCGCCTCCAGCGGCGGCATCACCAGCGCCAAAAGCGGCGTCGCCATCTGGCCGGCGCCGGCGAAGCCGCCTTTGGACAGGCCGAGCGCGATGACGGCCGGAATGGCCAGCGCGTAGAAAAGCGGATCGGTGATGAGGGTCATTCTTCGTCATTCCGGGGCGCGAATGAAATGAGCGAACCCGGAATCCAGAGCGAAGTCCCGTGCCGCCCCTGGATTCCGGGTTCGGCGCTTCGCGCCGTCCCGGAATGACAGGATTAGATTTGCGCGGGATCAAACCTGAGCCGCCTGCTTCGCGCCAGCCTTGTTTGCGCATAACTTGTGTGCAGCGGCCAGCCGTTCCACAATCGCGGCCAACGATAAAGGGGAGGGCATCCATGGACGCCCGCGCGAGCCAATACCACGACGTTTATGCGCGCTGGCAAGGCGACCCGGAAGGTTTCTGGCGCGAGGCCGCGACGGCGATCGACTGGATCGAGCCGCCGAAGACGATCTTCGACCCCAAGGCCGGCATCTACGGCCGCTGGTTTCCCGACGCCGTCTGCAACACCTGTTACAACGCCATTGACCGCCACGTGCTCGCCGGCCGCAACGACCAGCCGGCGCTGATCTACGATTCGCCTGTCACCAACACCACGAAGACCTTTACCTACGGCCGCCTGCTGTCGGAAGTTCA
>CAITEM010000472.1 GCA_903891395.1 uncultured Hyphomicrobiales bacterium
GCATCATGGTGGAATAGCCACCGGTCAGGTTGGGGACCGACACGCCGACCAGAGCATCGATCACGGCTGATGGATCGGTGGTGCCGGCCTTTCGACAGCCTTCACCCACATGTTGAAGCCAATCACATGCGCTTCCATCGGGTCGTTGGTGGTGCGCTTCGGGTTCTTGGTGTAGGTCTGCCATTCCTTGATGAACGCGGTGTTGGCGGAGTTCTTCACGCTCTCGAAGTAGTTCCAGGCGGCGAGATGGCCGATCAGCGGCTTTGTGTCGATGCCGGCGAGTTCTTCTTCACCGACCGAGAAGGCCACAACCGGAATGTCGGTCGCCTTGATGCCCTGGTTGCCGAGTTCCTTGTAGAACGGCACGTTGGCGTCGCCGTTGATGGTGGACACCACGGCGGTCTTCTTGCCAGCCGAGCCGAACTTCTTGATCTCGGCCACAATGTTCTGCCAGTCGCTGTGGCCGAACGGCGTGTAGTTGATCATGATGTCTTCAGCCGGAACGCCCTTGGACTTCAGGTAGGCTTCCAGAATCTTGTTAGTGGTGCGCGGATACACGTAGTCGGTGCCAGCCAGCACCCAGCGCTTCACCTTGTAGTCGTTCATCAGGTAATCCACCGCCGGAATCGCCTGCTGGTTCGGGGCGGCGCCGGTGTAGAACACGTTGCGCTCGCTCTCCTCGCCCTCATACTGGACGGGGTAGAACAGGATGCTGTTCAGTTCCTTGAACACCGGCAGCACCGACTTGCGCGACACCGAGGTCCAGCAGCCGAACACGACCGAAACCTTGTCCTTGGAAATCAGCTCGCGCGCCTTTTCGGCGAACAGCGGCCAGTTCGAGGCCGGATCGACGACAACCGCCTCGAGCTTCTTGCCGAGAACGCCGCCTTTTTTGTTCTGCTCATCGATCATGAACAGCACGGTATCCTTCAGCGTGGTTTCGCTGATGGCCATGGTGCCCGAGAGCGAGTGAAGAACGCCGACTTTGATAGTATCTTCGGCGTTGGCGGACTGGATTGCTCCAGTGGCCGCAAATGCCAATCCCGCCGCCGCCGAAAGCAACTTTAGTGCCTTCGGCCGCATAACGGTCGCTTGAATCGATCTGAACATGAGTGGAGTCCCCTGCGTTTGACGCGCGCGATGTCCCGGCGAACTTCCGCGCAGAGCGTCAAATCGCAAGCCCTGTGCCAATCGTCATAAACAGAGGTAAGCTGTTGAAAACAAATATGTATGACATTTTGGCCGGACGCTGCCTAAAAATCACCCAGGGGTGCCAGCCCAACAAATAGGCAAACTTGGCTCTTTATTCGCCATTGTGTACGGCCTTGCGGTCTTCCGCCCAAAAGATCGGCCAAGGTTCGAGCCAGGACGGTCACAGCTTGGCCGGGTGGCGTCGCTGGTCTAAAGAGCCGCACGGAAATAGGAGTTCTCTTTTATGGCTGACCAAAAAACCGGACTGGTTATCACAGCCCACCCGGGGGACTTCGTGTGGCGCGCCGGTGGCGCCGTCGCGCTCCACGCCAAGAAGGGCTATCGCGTCAAGATCGTCTGCATGTCGTTCGGCGAGCGCGGCGAAAGTCAGTTCGCCTGGAAGGAAGCCGGCGCGACGCTTGAAAGCGTGAAGGCCGGCCGCAAGGACGTGGCCGAACGCGCCGCCGCCCTGCTCGGCGCCGAGATCGAGTTTTTCGACTGTGGCGATTACCCCCTCAAGCTGAATGAAGAGCACTTCGACCGCATGGTCGACATCTACCGCGAAATGAACCCGTCTTTCGTGCTGACGCACGCGCTGGAAGACCCGTACAATTTCGACCACCCGAACGCCGCGCATTTTGCACAGGAAACGCGCGTCGTCGCGCAGGCCATGGGACATAAGCCAGGCGCTAAATACAAATATTCGGCGCCGCCGGTGTTTCTGTTCGAGCCGCATCAGCCCGAGCAGTGCAACTACAAGCCAGATCTCATTCTGAAAATCGACGACGTCTGGGAGCAGAAGTACAAGGCGTTCCAGATTCTTGCCGCGCAGAAACATCTGTGGGGCTATTACGAACGCGTCGCGCTCAACCGCGGCATCCAGGGCTCGCGCAACACCGGCGTGCCGATGACTTACGGCGAGGCCTATCAGACGCTGTTCCCGCGCGTCACCGAAACGCTCGGTTAAGGCCGGAGGAACCCAAAAATGAAAAACGTTGTCGTCCGCAATATCAAACGCGCCGATAAGAACGCCATCGCGACCTTCGAGAAGCTCGGCGTATCGACCACGCACGAGGCGCTCGGCCGCTACCAGTTGATGAAGCCTTACATGCGGCCGATCTGGGCCGGCGCGTCGATTGCAGGACCCGCGGTCACCATCCTGGCACAGCCGGGCGACAACTGGATGATCCATGTCGCCATCGAGCAATGCCAGCCGGGCGACATCGTCGTGCTCGGCGTCACCGCCGACAATACCGACGGCATGTTCGGCGATCTCCTCGCCACGTCGCTGAAGGCGCGCGGCGTCAAGGGACTGATCATCGACGCTGGCTGCCGCGACGTCGCGACGCTCAAGGAAATGGGCTTTCCGGTGTGGTCGCGCGCGATCTCGTCCAAGGGCACGGTCAAGGCGACGCTGGGCTCGGTCAACATTCCGGTGGTCTGCGCCGGCGTGAATGTCGAACCGGGCGATGCGGTGGTGGCGGACGATGACGGTGTCGTCGTGGTGCCGAAGAAATACGCGGTTGAAACGGCCGCCAAGGCGCAAAAGCGCTCCGATGACGAGGAAGCCAAGCGCAAGAAGCTGGCGTCCGGCGTGCTCGGTCTCGACATGTATAACATGCGCGAACCGCTGGCGAAGGCCGGACTGATTTACGTCGACAATCCGGAAGACGTCTGAGCGCTCTCAGCCTAATTACGTCGCGGAGGTGCCAAGCAGGCGATCGAACTCGCGCTTGGTGACATCATAGCATTCGCACGACGCGGCGTGCAGGCCGTCGCGGTCCAGAATCGTGACGTGCCCGCGGCTGTAACGGACGAGTCCTTTTTTCTGCAGGCTGCCCATCGCGATGTTGACGCTTGAGCGCTGCACGCCGAGCATCATCGCCAGGAATTCCTGCGTCAGCAAGAATTCATCGGTCGGCATGCGGTCGCGCGTCATCAACAGCCATCGACAGCAGCGCTGCTCGATCGGATGGAAATAGGCGCAGGCCGCCGACTGTGCCACCTGATTGAAGCAGGCATTGGCATAGTGGAGGAATGCGTCCAGTAAAGAATGACTGAGCTTGAGTTGCTGGCCGAAGACTACGGCCGACATGCGCGCCCCTGAGCCAGGCACCTGCATATAGACGCTGTTCGGCGCCGTGGTGTCGCCGAAAACGATCGGAAGACCGACGATACCTTCGTTGCCGATCGTACCGACCTCGGCCGCATCGCCATTGATCATGGTATTCACCAGCGACGCGACGCCGCTATCAAGAAAATAGACGAATTCGATGGGCTGGTAGGCCGCGATCAGAACGGCCCTATAATCCAGCGGCTCCGCTTTCAAATGCGGAGCCAAAAGCTCGTAGTCGGCAATCGACAGGCCGTTCAGCAAGCGATTGGCATGCCGGCGGTTGGCGTCCGTTGGAACAGAGTGGACCAGCATGGCGCGTGATCCGTTTTGTGACGGGACCGATCTGTCCGGTACCGGACCCTGCACCCTTTAAGCCGTGCCGTCGAGGGCGGCCGGCTCAGGTCAACCCTTGGGCATGGTATCGGCGATGGCGCCACGAACCGCCCCGTAACATTCGCAAGACGCTTTTTCCAAGCCCTTGCGATCAAGGATGCGGATCACGCCGCGCTTGTAGTTTATCAGGCCTTCTTCCTGCAGCTTGTTTGCGCTGCCCGAAACGCTGGTGCGGCGTACCCCCAGCATGTGAGAGAGAAACTCCTGCGTCAGGTTCAAGGTATCGCCGCCGACGCAGTCCTGCGCCTGAAGCAGCCAGCGGCACATGCGCGCCTCGACCGGATGCAGCGCCTGGCACGCCGCGGACTGCTGTGCCTGAAAGTACAAGACTGCCTGATAGCCGTTGATCAGCGTGCGAAACTCGTCGCTGGCGTCGTAAGCCTTCTTGAAATTGCGAACGCTCAACCGAAGCGCCTCACCGGTGATCTGCATCACGGCGTGGCCCAGCCCGCGCCAGCCTCGCACGCCAAGATAGCCGCCGACATAACCCTCGGGGCCGACAATACCGGCCTCGATGGCCTCGCCAGTCTTGAGCACGGCCAGCATTGAAACCATGCCGTTGGTGGGAAAGTAGACGTTGGTGAGCACCTCGCCGGGTTCGTGCAGCACCGTGCCTTGTGCGATTTTCACGTTACGAAGGTGCGGTTGGATCAATACCAACGACTTGGCAGAAAGCTGCCGCAGTATGCCATTGCCCGCGATTGGGCTTGGTCTGGTATCCATTGTGTTTCTCCGAGCCCCCGTCGGATGAGGGCGAGAAACCGCAACATGTTTCCCAGCGCGCCGAATCAACGCTTGCTGCGGGTGAGCAACTAAGGCCAGTGCACCTCCGTACGTCTGTCGGTTAGCGGACACACCGAAACACTATCCAAAACAAGGTGTTATCTGTCCGGCTCAGGACATATGAGAAGGGATAAAATTGTCGATTTGGCCACGGCCGGCCCGCTGACACCGTCCATCAGCGCCGCATGTCAGCCAATGTCAATGAACGTCTAGACGGTGGGCGGCAGGGGCCGGAATTTCCAAGCCGCAACGATGCCCACCAGCACAAAGAACACCAGTCCGACAGCCTGCGCGATGACGAAGTGGGTATTGACCGGCTCGGCGAAGGGCGGCCCGACCATCGGCGCCGCTGGATTAAGCAGCTTCACCTTCTCGAACGACTGCACAATCAGCACGAAGAAGTTGAACCAAAAAGCCGCGACCGCGGTAGCTACATAGATCCAGCGCCAGGCGCCCATAAGGTGCTTGGCGTAGAGTCCCGATCAAGGCGGCGATCAACAGCACCAACGAAATGATGCCGGTACCCAGTGCCGGGGTGAAGCCGCTGATCGGAAACATGAAGCCGGTCACGCTGGTCAGCACCGTGAACAGCAAACAAATGGCGGTCCAGCCCGGCAATCGCTTGGACGCAAGCATACCGAACATCACGATAAAGCTGGTTACAATCGCAATCAACGTGATGATGACGTGGACGGTCGTAAATGTCTCGATCGACATTCCGAGTATCATGGCGTGTCTCCCCCGCAATTTGTAGCAGCACGAACCGTACGACGCTTCCGGCCATCAAGCAAAGATTCACACCCAAGCTTAGCCGTCATACCTTCGCATTGTGTGACTGAGCCGTTATTTGCCGGACGGACCGAAGCGTTCGGTCTTGATCAAGGACGGCGGGTGACCCAGATCACGCAGATCGCGCGCGGCGGCTTCCACCAACGGCGTCGGGCCACAAATAAAGATGCGCGGCTGCATGTCGGCGGCAAAGCCGACCGTTTGCAGCATATCTCGATCGATGCGGCGCTTCAGCCCGTTCCATCCCGCCGGCTGTTCGCGCGTTAGTGTATGCGCCAAGGTGAAGCCGTCGCCCTGCCCCGCCAGATGCATAAGCTCGTCCCGGTATATAATGTCGGCTTCGGAGCGCGATGAATAAAGCAAAGTTGCAGGCACTGCCGATTTCGCGGTGGCGCGATGGCGCAGCATTGCCATCAAGGGCACCACACCCGAACCGCCGCCGACCAGAAACACGGGACCGGCGAGCGCGGATGTCCAGACGAAATAGCCGCCGATCGGTCCACGTAGTTCGAACTGGTCGCCGGCGCGCAGATCGCCGGCAAGGTAAGATGACACTTCGCCATCCGGCAGCCGCTCGACCGTCAGCATCACATGAGGCGCATCGGGCGCGGAGGCGATCGAGTAACTGCGTTGCGCCTGGTACCCGTCGTCCGACGTCAACCGGACATCGACGTGCTGACCGGCCTTGTGTCCAGGCCAATCGGGGATATCGAGCACCAGAGTGCGTACCCGCGGCGTCTCGTCGATAACCTCACGAACGGTGGCGGTCATCCATTGCAGATGCTTCGCCCCGACGACTGGCGTCTCAGTCTCCGTCATAGCGCTGCTCACGCCACGGATCGCCGTAGATGTGATAACCGTTCTCTTCCCAGAAGCCCGGAATTTCGCTGTCCAAGAACTGCAAGCGGCGCACCCACTTCGCGCTTTTCCAGAAATACAGATGCGGCACCAGCAGCCGCGCCGGACCGCCGTGCTCGGGATCGAGCGGCTCGCCGTCGAATTGCGTGGCGACCATGGCCTTGCCGTCGAGCAGATCTTCTGACGGCACGTTCGTGGTATAGCCGCCCTCGCAATCGATCAGCACGAAGGGTCCCGGCGGTTCACTCAAACCCGCCGCTTCAAGCAGCGTGTCGATCGAGACGCCGCGCCAGGTGGTGTCGAGTTTCGACCAGGTGGTGACGCAATGAATATCGACCGTGAGGTCGGTCTGCGGCAGCGCGTTGAATTGCTCCCAGGTCCATTCGCCGAGCGGGCTTTCGCCGTCCGACAGCGTGAAGCGCCAATTGGCGAGGTCGGGCTCCGGCGTCGGCCCCGCCGACAGCACCGGGAAATCGGTGACCAGATGCTGGCCGGGCGGTATACGCGCGCTTTTTCCGCTCGGACCACGGCCATGAAAACCGCGAGAAATGGGAGGCGTACTCATCGTCGCAGTCTCGCGCGCGTCCATGACGAAGACAATACGCCGAAAGATAGGGTCTCTGGCTCCGCCGGCATTTTGCATGCTGCGCTGCCACACGTTCGCAAAGCAGCCAAGACCGATTGATCGGCAACTCCCCCGCAAGAGCTTTGACCGGGCCGAGACCCGGTGTAGTTAGGTTCAACCGAAACGATCCTCAAAAAGCGAGACGCCCTTTGTCCACGGAACCGATCTACGACATCGCCCATCTCGGTCACGTCGAAATGCTAACCCCGAAATTCGACGAGAGCGTCAAGTTTTTTGTCGACGTCATGGGCATGACCGTCAGCGGCGAAAAAGGCGATAGCGTCTATCTGCGCGGCTGGGATGACTATGAGCGCTATTCGCTGAAACTGACCGCGTCGAAGACCTCGGGCATGGCACACTGCGCCTTCCGCACGCGCTCGCCGCAGGCGCTGGAACGACGCGCCGCGGCGCTGAAAGGTTCAGGGTTCGACGTCGGGTGGAGCGACGGCGATCTCGGCCATGGCCGGACATTTGTCTGCAAGGACCCGGATGGCCACGTCATCGAACTGTATTACGACACCGAATGGTACGACGCGCCGCCTGACAAACGGCCGGCCTTGAAGAACCAGGCACAGCGCTATCCGGCCCGCGGCTGCAACGTGCGGCGTATCGACCACTTCAACGGTCTCGCCACCGACATCAAGGCGAACCGGGAGTTCTTCGAGAACTATCTCGGCTTCAGATTGACCGAACAGATCGTGATGGACGACGGTACCGAAGCCGGCATGTGGATGACCGCGACCAACAAGTCCTACGACTTTGCCTACACCCGCGACCATACCGGCACCTCAGGCCGCTTCCATCACGTCACCTACGCGCTCGATTCACGCGAGGACGTGCTGCGCGCCGCCGATATTTTCCTGGAGGCCGGCGTTTTCATCGAGACCGGACCGCACAAGCACGCGGTCCAGCAGACATTCTTTCTCTATTTCTATGAACCCGGCGGCAACCGCGTCGAGGTCGCCTGCGCCGGCGCCCGGCTGGTGCTGGCGCCGGACTGGAAGGTCATCACCTGGACCGAGACCGAGCGAAAGAAGGGCCAGGCCTGGGGTCTCAAGACCATCGAGTCGTTCCACACCCACGGCACGCCGCCGGTGGAGCACAAGTAGCGGAGCCTAGCTTGGCGAACGCTCGCATTCCAACAACCACCCTGCCGTCCGGCGCGAAGATTCCGACCTTCGGCCTCGGCACCTGGCGCATGGGCGAGAACGCGCGCAAGCGCGCCGATGAGGTCAAGGCGCTGGCGCATGGCTTGTCGCTCGGCGTCACGCTGATCGACACTGCGGAGATGTATGGCGACGGCGAAGCCGAGACCATCGTCGCGGATGCCGTCGGCTCCAGGCGTGATGAAGTCTTCATCGTCAGCAAGGTGCTGCCGTCGAACTCCAGCAAACGCGGCACCATCGCCGCCTGCGAACGCAGCCTGAAGCGGCTCAAGACCGACCGTATCGATTTGTATCTGCTGCACTGGCGCGGCTCGCCGCCATTGCGCGAGACAATCGAGGCATTCGAGACGCTCAAGGACGCGGGAAAGATTCTCGCCTGGGGCGTCAGCAATTTCGACGCCGGCGACATGGAAGAACTCGCTGAAACCGACGGCGGCACGGCCTGCGCGACCAACCAGGTGCTCTATAATCTTACGCGCCGCGGTATCGAATTCGACCTGATGCCATGGTGCCGCGCCCGTACCATGCCGATCATGGCCTATTCGCCCATCGAGCAAGGCCGCATGCTCGGTCACGTTGCGCTCGGCGAGGTCGCGCGCCGGCGCAAGGCGACACCGGCGCAGGTGGCCCTGGCGTGGCTGCTGCGGCAGGACGGCGTCATCGTCATTCCGAAGGCCACCGCTCTGGCCCATGTCGAGGAAGATATCGGCGCGCTGGACGTGAAACTCACTGCCGACGATCTCGCCTTGCTCGACAAATCCTTTCCGCCGCCGAAAAAAGCCACATCGCTCGATATGCTGTGATCGACGGGAGCGCTTCGCCGCTCTAGAATTGGCGAAACTCAAGAACACCCAAGGACAGCCATGACCCGCAAGAATACCCCGCGCATTTCCTTTATCGGCTTCGGCGAGGCCGGACAGGCCGTCGCCTCCGGCTTGCGCGAGGGCGGCATCGAGCAGATCGCCGCCTGGGACATTCTGTTTCCCGATGCGGGCGGCGCAAAACTGAAAGACGCAGCGGACAAAGCCGGCGTTCGCATTGCCCAGTCGGCTGCAGACGCGGTTGCAGATACCGACGTGGTGATTGCCGCCGTGACGGCGGCCTCGAGCC
>CAITEM010000473.1 GCA_903891395.1 uncultured Hyphomicrobiales bacterium
CACGGTCGGCGCGCTGCTGTTCATCTGGGGCTTGTGGACGGTTCACACCGTGCGCTGGATCGCACTCGCGCTCAACGCCACATTGATCGCCGCAACGCCGATCGTCGGCGCGCATTACTTCATCGATCTCGCCGGTGGCGCCGTGGTCGCGCTGTCCGCGATCGCCGCCGCGCACTGGCTCAGCCGGCACGCAAGCCCTGCAATGGATGAAGTCGCGAGCGAACAACAGGCCGGCGCCATGGCGCCGGCCGAATAAAACTCACACCGCTCGCTTCAACACCGGCACAGCGTTCTTCGACAGCCACTGGCTCCAGGGCTCCGGCGCAACGACGGTCGGGCTGGTCCACACCGGCCAGATTACATTTTTCTCATCCATGCGGCCGATGATCGACGGCTTGTGCAGATGCTGGTTCTCGGCGTCCACCACGATGTCAAAACCGGACGGCGCGCGGATCGAGCGGCCGGCGAGCGCCTGGCGCACCACCTGCACATCGGTCGTGCCGGCCGCCTGAACGCTCTGGCTCCAGAGCTGGAAGCCGAGCCAGCTCGCTTCCATTGGATCGTTGGTCATGGCCGCCGCGTCACCGGTAAAGTCGCGCCACTCCTTGATGAAGGCGTGGTTCTCCGGCGTGTCGAGCGTATGCAGATAAGTCCAGGCCACCATGTGGCCGATCAGGTTGCGCTCGGACAGCGCCGGCATTTCCGCTTCACCGAGCGATAGGCTCATCACCGGCAAGCCGTCGGCGTCGAGGCCCTGGCGCGCACGTTCGCGGAAGAAGTGGACGTTGGCGTCGCCCGACAGTGTCGCGATGATGCAGCCGTCGCGGCCGGCGAACTTGCGGATCTCGTGCACCTTGTCCTGCCAGTTCCGTTCCTTGAACGGCGTGTACATCTCGGCCACCGCGTCGTCGCCGATACCCTGGCTGTTGAGATAATTGCGGATAATGGCGTTGGTGGTGCGCGGGTAGACGTAATCGGTGCCGACCAGGAAGAAACGGCGGCGGCCCAGCGCCAGCAGATGATCGACCGCCGGCAGCGCCTGCTGGCGCGGCGTGGCGCCGGTATAGATGACGTGCGGCGATTGCTCCTCGCCTTCGTATTGGCTCGGATAGAACAGCAGGCCGTTGTGCTCGGCCAGCACGGGCAGCACCTGCTTGCGTGAGGCTGAGGTCCAGCAGCCGAAGATCGCCGCCACTTTGTGCTCGCGCAGCAGCGTATGCGCCTGTTCGGCGTAGGCCGCGGTGTCGGAGCGCGGATCCATGATGACGGCTTCGACCGGACGGCCAAGCAGGCCGCCGTTTTTGTTCAGCTTCTCGATCATCATCACCAGCAACTGCTGCAAAGGCCGCTCGCTGGCCGTCAGCGTGCCGGACAAAGAATGAAGGATGCCTACCTTGATCGAGCCGTGATCGAGATCGGCGAAATAGCGGCTGACCGAACTCGCCAACACATCGGCACGGTCGATCAGATCCTCAGCCGTCGCCAGCACCGCGTCGCCGGCATTGGCGACGTCGGTGACGACGGCGCGAATGCCCGGCAGCGCCTCGCTGACCTTGGCGGCAACCTTCATTGCCTCGGTGCCGATACGGTCGAGTTGCAGCACCTGCTGCTCGATGATGACGTTGATGTTCTCGTTGACGCCGCCCATGTCGGCGACGCTGCGGTCGACGGCAAGGATGGCTTCCGCGGTGTCGTTGACCGCCTGCTGGATGCCGTGGATCTGCGCGCCGACGTCTTCGGTCGCCTTGGCGGTACGGCGCGACAGTTCTTTGACTTCCGCCGCGACCACGGCAAAGCAGCGGCCGGATTCACCGGCGCGCGCGGCTTCGATGGTGGCATTGAGCGCCAGCAGCGAGGTCTGCCCGGCGATGGCGTGAATCAGCTTGATGACTTCCTCAATGCGCTGCGCGGCGCCGGCCAGCGTTTTCATCGTCGCGTCGGCACGCGCCAGTTCGGTGGTGGTGCGTGTGGTGGCGGCGCGGGCGTCGTCGACCTGCTGCGAGGAACTCATCACCAGGGCTTCGACGTCCTGCGCCGCGGCAGCGACACCAGCGACGTCGGCGGCGGCCTGCGCCGCGGCTTCGGACGCCGCCGCGACCTGGTTCGCCATCTGACGGTTGCTCTGGACGAGTTCAGCCGCCGTGCCACGAATGCGCTCGCCGGCGGAGGTGAAGGCGTGGACGACTTCCTCCACCGCGTGGCGGAAATTGCCGGTAAAAAACAGACGCCCGGCATGATGCAGCCGCGCCTCGGTTTCACGGCGCAACTGGTCGACGGTGAGCGTATCGGCTTCGATGAGCGCCGCGCGCACGGTTTCCGCGGTTCCGGAAAAACCCTGGATGGCGCCGTCGCCGAGCATCGTCGGCAGACTGGTGTAGCGGTCGCCGCGCGCGATACGGTCGAACGAGGAGATGATGCCGGCCAGGCGGCGTTCGGCGAAAATGCCGACGGTGATGGCGCCGAGCAGCGCAATGACCAGCACCGCCACGAAACCGGCCTGCGTACTCGCCGCCGCCAGCAAACTGACAATGAAAGTCGGCACCGCAATCCACAGCGCGGGACGCGGGATCGGCCGGCGAATGGACGGGGGCATTTGTCTTCCGGATGTCGCGATTTCCGCCACTAAAGTCGCGCCAATATGGTTGCTAAATTCTTTCTTTAGGCGTTTGCGCACCGCATCAATTAGCGGCAAACGCGCACAAAGATTAGGCGTGCAAAAAAATGGCCGGCGATATGCCCGGCCACGATAATTTCACGCGTTGCAACTGCGTTTAAGTGTTCATCGACTCGAAGAATTCCGCGTTGTTCTTGGTGTTGCGGAGCTTGTCGAGCAGGAAGTCGATGGCGTCCATCGTGCCCATCGGATTGAGGATGCGGCGGAGCACGTACATCTTCTTGAGCACCGACGGATCGGTGAGCAATTCTTCCTTCCGCGTGCCGGATCTGGTGATGTCGATGGCCGGGAAGGTGCGCTTGTCGGCCACCTTGCGGTCGAGGATGAGCTCCGAGTTGCCGG
>CAITEM010000474.1 GCA_903891395.1 uncultured Hyphomicrobiales bacterium
ACCGGTGCGCGACGCCACGCCGCGTGAGGACGATCTGGAGCCGGGAGATTCGAATTAGTAGCGGCGGAACAGCCCGACCAGCTTGCCCTGGATGCGCACGCGATTGGGCGGCAGGATGCGGACCTCGTAGGACGCGTTGGCCGGCTCGAGCGCAATCGAGGCGCCACGGCGGCGGAAACGCTTCAGGGTGGCTTCCTCGTCGTCGATCAGCGCCACCACGATGTCGCCGGTGTCGGCGGCCTCCGAGCGGCGGATCAGCGCCAAATCGCCGTCGAGAATCCCCGCTTCGATCATCGAGTCGCCGCGCACTTCGAGCGCAAAATGCTCGCCCGCCGACAACAGGTCGGCCGGCATGTTGATGGTGTGGCTGCGGGTCTGGATCGCCTCGATCGGCGTACCGGCGGCGATGCGGCCCATGACCGGCACGGCGATGGGGCGGCCACTGTTGGTGCTGTCGTCCTCGGAGGATAGGCCCGCATTGGAACTGGCGGCGCGAACCCGGCCGAGATCGCCCTCGATCACGCTCGGGGTAAAGCCGCGTGAACGGCCGCCGCTGATGCCGTGAGCGACCGAGTCCGGCAGCTTGATGACCTCAATGGCGCGCGCCCGGTTCGGCAGGCGGCGGATGAAGCCGCGCTCCTCCAAAGCGGTAATCAGCCGGTGGATACCGGATTTGGACCGCAGGTCGAGGGCGTCCTTCATTTCGTCGAAGGACGGCGGCACCCCGGCCTTGGTCAGGCGCTCGTGGATGAAGCGCAGCAGCTCGAATTGCTTGCGGGTCAGCATCAGATTCTCCCGGTCGACCGGGCCCAGACGGGCAACAGCCAGAAACAAAGCATGAACGAACACTATCTGTTCAATATCTGTTCTGCAACCATTTAATTTCAGGTGAAAAATGCGAAAGACCGCTACAGCGCGAGCTTAAGGATGACGCAGTGTGAACCCGCCGCGGCCGCGGGAGCGTGCGGAGCGCGAATCAACAGGCAGTCCGCCTTGGCCAAAGGCGCCATCAGGGAACTGTCCTGGGCGGGCAGCGGCGTGGCAATGAGGCCATCGGGCCCGCCGGCCAAGGTCGCACGGAGGTAGTCCTGCCGTTCGTCGTTTTCCGGCATGTCACGGCCAAGCCGGGCTTCTGACGTCGCCAGCGCGATGTCCTGGCGGCCGGCCAGGGTCCGGATCAGCGGCACCAGGAACAGGAAGGCGCAGACATAAGACGACACCGGGTTGCCGGGCAGGCCGAGCACCTGCATGGCGCCGAGCCTGCCGTGCATCGTCGGTCGGCCGGGGCGGAGGGCAATCCGCCAAAACGAAAGATTGAGCCCTTCGGCCGCCAGCGCTTTCTGCACGAGGTCGTGGTCGCCGACCGAAGCACCGCCGGTCGTCACCAGTATGTCCGCGCCGGCGTCCCGGGCCTTGCGGATGGCAGCGACGGTTGTCTCGACACTGTCGCCGACGACGCCGAGGTCGATCGGTTCGGCGCCTTCGTTTCGGACCAAAGCGAGCAGGGCGAAACCGTTGGAATAGACGATCTGTCCGGGCTTCGGCGTCGAGCCCGGCGGCACCAGTTCGTCGCCGGTGCCGAGGATGGCGACCTTCGGCCGCCGGTGCACGGTGAGCGTGGGGTAGTTCATGGCCGCGCCGAGCATGAGGTCGCGGTCGGTAAGGCGACGGCCTTTCGCCAGCAACACGTCGCCTTGGCTGAAGTCGATGCCGGCTTCGCGGACGTGACGGCCCGCGCCGGACGGCTTCTGCACCGTGACTTTGTCGCCGTCGCGCGTGGTGTGTTCCTGGATCACCACGGTATCGCTGCCGGCTGGCATCACGCCGCCGGTGAAAATGCGTGCGGTTTCGCCGGCACCGACCTTGCCGTCGAACGGATGGCCGGCGGCAACTTCACCGATCACGGTCAGGGTGGCCGGTGCCCGCGCGACGTCGGCGGCGCGCACCGCATAACCGTCCATCGCGGAGTTCGCCGCCGGCGGCTGCGTGCGCAGCGCGGTGAGGTCGTCGGTCAGCACACAGCTGAGCGCCTCGTTGAGCGGCACCGCGACGGCGGGCAGCGGCCTGGCTTCGGCCAGTACGCGCCGCAACGCTTCTTCGACCGATAACAACAAAGACAAGATCAGGGCTCCGCGCGGTAGTCGCCGGATTTGCCGCCGGTCTTCGAGATGAGACGGATGCCCTCGATGTGCATGCTTTTCACGATCGCCTTGGCCATGACGTAGATGGTGAGGCAGGCAATCGAGACGGCCATGAGTGCTTCCATCTCGACGCCGGTTTGTCCGTTCACCTTGACCGTGGCCTGGACCAGAAAGCCGGGCAAAGAATGCTCGGGGTTGATGTCGATCTCGATCTTGGTGATCGGCAGCGGATGGCACAGGGGGATGAGGCCATGGGTGCGCTTGGCGGCCATAATGCCGGCAAGGCGCGCCGCGCCCAGCACATCGCCTTTGGTGGCGTTGCCGGCGATCACGGCATCGAGTGTTTCCGTGCGCATGATGATCTGGCCTTCGGCCACGGCGATGCGCTCGGTTGGGCTTTTGGCCGAGACGTCGACCATATGGGCCTGGCCGCGGTGATCGATATGCGTGAGTTCGGCGTTCGGCAGTACGGGTTTGCTTTTCGCGCCGCTCGCCGGAGCCTTTTTGCTCGGCGCGACCGTTTTCCTGCCGCGCGCCATGACGCTACTCCGCCGCCGTTTGCCGTTGATCGCGCGCGAGCAGGGCGCGCGTTGCC
>CAITEM010000475.1 GCA_903891395.1 uncultured Hyphomicrobiales bacterium
AGGTCTTCATGCCCGCGCGCCCGGCTCCGCAATCCGGGCCAGCTACGCCGGACGCGCTCACGCTGGCACCGCACCCAACCTTAAACTAACATGCCCACCGGACCACTCGATCGGGGCAGGCCAGCCCCGCCTGGGTACTACATAAGCCCCAAGAATCCGGGGAAAATTAGCGTTCCGTGAGGCGGCCGACGGGCGGTGTAAAATAGCCACACAGAACCGGCCATCGAACCTTCGGCGTTGTGAAAAACGTAACGCATACAGGACTATCGGTTAGTATGGCCCGATCACCTACATGGGGCTCTGCCCCGGCAAAATTTGGGAGACGTTGAGTGAAAAGCGTCCGTTTCGACCGTCTGCTGGCGTCTACCGCCCTTGGGCTGGTGCTTGTGCTGTCCGGCCATGCCGCGATGGCGCAGCAGCCCGAGCAGCCCGCGGTTTCGGTCCCGGTGCCGGACACGACGTTGCCTGCGCCGCTGACGGCCAAAGACGTCGCGCCCGCCTCGGCGGTTGACGCGCCCAAAGCCGAAGCGCCGAAGGCTGAGGCGCCGAAGGACACGCCGGTGCAGAACGCCGTCGCTCCTGCCGCCGCACCGCCGCCGGCCGCGACTCTCGCGACCACCGTTGCCGACAGCGCCGTCTCCGACAAATTGCGCGAATTGGTCACCGGCAAACTCAGCGCCGTCAGCCGCAAGGCCGAACGCGATGGCGTCGAGCAGTTCTACAAGGGCCGCAACTTCGCCCCGCTTTGGATCAGCAACGGCGCCGGCAATGACCGTGCCAAGTCGGCTGTCGCCTATCTCGGCCAGGCTGATGCCGTCGGCCTCGATCCAGCCGATTATCCGACCCCGGACCTTAAATCGGCTGCCACCGCCGACGCGTTGGCCGATGCCGAGATCAAGCTGACCGCCGCGGCGCTGACTTTTGCCCGTCATGCGCAGACTGGCCGCGTGAGCTATACCCGCGTTTCCGCCGACATGCAGTTCGACCAGAAGGCGCCGGATCCAGCCGACGTTCTGGCCAAGCTCGCCGACGGCGCCGACGCCGGCAAGGTGCTCGACACCTACAACCCGCCGATGGCCGAATTCAAAGCCCTGCGCGACAAGCTCGCCGAGGTTCGCAAGAACGGTGGCATGGTCGCCAAGACCGAAGACACCAAGCCCGCTGTCGTCCAGGTCGCCGAAGGCACTATCCTGCGCCCGGGCATGAAGGACGAGCGCGTCGTCGCGTTGCGCAAGCGGCTCGAAATCGCCGGCGACAAAAACAACGAACTCTACGACGACGATGTGCGGCGCGCGGTGCGCGGTTTCCAGAAAACCGCGGGCATGAAGGCCGACGGCAATTTGAGCAACAACACCGTCAAGGCGATCAACGGCGAAAAGCGCGAAAGCACGCGCGGCCCGGCCGGCGATCCGACCGACACCATCCTCGTCAACATGGAACGCTGGCGCTGGTATCCGCGCGATCTCGGCAATCCGCACGTCGTGGTCAACATTCCGGATTACACGCTGACGCTGTTCAACGACGGCCAGAAGTACTGGAAGTCCAAGGTCGTCGTCGGCAAGCCTGGCAAGAACACGCCGCTGATCAGCGCGGAGATGAAGTTCATCACCGTCAACCCGACGTGGAACGTGCCGCCGTCGATCATCGAAAAGGAATACCTGCCGGCGCTGCGTGAAGACCCGCAGGCGCTCGACCGCATCGGCCTCAAGCTGACACAGGACGCCGACGGCACCGTGCACGTTCAGCAGCCCCCGGGCGCTGCCAACGCGCTCGGCCGCATCCGCTTCAACTTCCCGAACAAGTTCCTGGTCTATCAGCATGACACGCCGGACAAGCAACTGTTCGCCAAGGAAGAGCGCGCCTTTAGCCATGGTTGCATGCGCGTGCAGAACCCGCTGACCTACGGCGAGAAGCTGCTGTCGCTGGCTCTGCCGAACGAGCATTACACCGAAGCCAGGCTCGAGAAGATGTTCGGCGGCAGCGAAATCAACATCAACTTCCCGAAGAACATCTGGGTGCACCT
>CAITEM010000476.1 GCA_903891395.1 uncultured Hyphomicrobiales bacterium
AGGCCGTAAATCCGGAACGCGAAACCAGAATCGGAATTTCCATGCGCACGCACTTGATGACCATTTCCGAGGTGAGCCGCCCGGTGGTGTAGAAAATTTTGTCGGCGGCCGGCACCTGATGCTTGAACATCCAGCCCGCGATCTTGTCGACGGCATTGTGACGCCCGACATCCTCCATATAGACGATGGGTTCGTCGCGCACGGCGAGTACGCAGCCATGGATCGCGCCGGCTTCGAGATAGAGGCTGGGCGTCAGCGTGATGGCGCGGCTCAGGCTGTAGAGCCACGAGGTGCGGACGATCGCATGCGGGTCGAGCTCGATGGTCTCGAACCGCTCCAGCAAATCGCCGAACGCGGTGCCCTGGGCACAGCCGGAGGTCAGCGTCTTCTTGCGCAGCTTGTCCTCGAAATTGGTTTCGCGCTCGGTGCGCACCACCACGACTTCGAGATCATCGTCGTATTCGATGCCGGTGATCTTGTCGTCCGGCAGCAGCATGTTCTGGTTCAGCAGATAGCCCAGCGCCAGATACTCGGGATAGTCGCCGATCGTCATCATGGTGACGATCTCCTGCGCGTTTAGGTACAACGTCAGCGGCCTTTCGACGGGCACATTGATTTGAACCGCAGCGCCGGTCTGATCGGTCCCCGTGACGCGTTCGGTTAACCTGACATCGTCAGGATTGGGCATAATCAAAGGGACGGGGGCGCTGTCGATTTTCATCATTTCAGCCCAGGTTAGCATGCCTTTCGGGGCCCGCGCAGGCACTGGCGTTGGCCAGAGCCTGTGCGCGTGAACAGGTCGGTGGGGTGGTTATCATCGCCGAGAGGGCGCGACTGATGCCGGAAGCCGCCACTGCCTATGGTGGAGACAACCTGCGGATTGACGATCCATGTCGCTTTCCCCATGTTCGCCCGATGAGCACGACGAAGCTCGACCTCACAGGGCTAAAGTGTCCGCTGCCGGCGTTAAAGACGCGCAAGGCACTGAAATCAATCGTACCCGGTGACTTTCTCGAAGTGCGCTGTACCGATCCGCTGTCGGTAATCGATATTCCCAATCTGATCCGCGAAACCGGGGACAAGATTGAGATCACGGAACGGGCAGGACACTTGACTGTTTTTTTGATAGAAAAATCAAATATATCAGCGGCTTAGACTTTGAAATTGATTTGGACGAGGGGCGGCGATGACTGCCGATAGATTATTTCTATCGACCGACGGGAATCCTTCGTTGTGTACAGTCTGGAACGACTGCAAAAAGGACGGCTAGGGAGCGCCGCAATGAATATGCACACCCCGCCGCAAACCGGCGGTGATGGCCATGGGGGTGGTAAGGGCAAAGGTGCCGGCCGCCGCAAGTCCCCGCGGACGCCGAAGGGCCGCCAAGTTGATCCGGGCGCCTTACGCGACGTGCAGGCGTTGCTCACCGACCGACCGCGCCGCCGCGATCTGCTGATCGAACATCTACATCTCATTCAAGACCACTACGGCCATCTGTCTGCGCCGCATCTCACCGCGCTCGCCTTTGAGATGAAGATGGCGCTGGCCGAGGTTTATGAGGTCGCGACCTTCTATGCGCATTTCGATGTGGTGAAGGAAAACCAGACCGCGCCGCCCGCCGTCACCGTCCGCGTCTGTGATTCCTTGTCTTGCGCCATGGCGGGTGCGGAAAAATTGCTGACAAAGCTGCCTGGAATTCTCGGCACAGATGTCCGCGTCGTGCGCGCGCCCTGCATGGGTGCCTGCGATCGCGCGCCGGTTGTCGCAGTGGGTCATATGCAGACCTTCAAGGCCAATGCCGACAATGTCGCCGCCGCGGTCAAAGCAAAGCCGCATCCGCATGCCTGGCACGCCGAAACCAATTTCGACGATTATCAAAAGGCCGGCGGCTATTCCGTTCTGAGAGAGTGCCTGTCCGGCAAGCGGACGCGCGACGACTTGATCAAGATCGTCAGCGACGCGGGCCTGCGCGGTCTCGGCGGTGCTGGATTTCCCACGGGGCGCAAATGGTCGTTGGTGCGCGCCGAACCCGGCCCGCGCATGTTCGCCGTCAACTGCGACGAGGGCGAACCGGGCACGTTCAAAGACCGCTATTATCTGGAACGCGATCCGCATCGCTTTCTCGAAGGCATGCTGCTTGCCGCCTGGGTGGTCGAAGCGACCGACACCTATATCTATGTCCGTGACGAGTATCCCGAACTGCGGCTGATGCTGCTTGATGAAATCGTCAAGCTCGAAGCGTCCGGCCTTGCGGCGCACACCAAGCTGCATCTGCGCCGCGGCGCCGGCGCCTACATCTGCGGCGAAGAGTCGGCGATGATCGAGTCGATCGAAGGCAAGCGCGGTCTGCCGCGCCATCGTCCGCCTTATCTGGCGCAAGTCGGCCTGTTCGGCCGCCCAACGCTGGAGCAGAACGTCGAGACGCTGTTCTGGCTGCGCGACATTATCCAGAATGGGCCGGAGTGGTTTACGTCGCAGGGCCGCCGTGATCGCAAGGGCTTCCGCAGTTTCTCGGTATCCGGCCGCGTCAAGAATCCCGGCGTCAAACAGGCGCCGGCCGGCGTTACCATTCGCGAACTGATCGAGGAATTCTCCGGCGGTATGCTGGATGGCCATACCCTCAAGGGCTTTCTGCCCGGCGGCGCGTCTGGCGGCATTTTCTCGCCAGCGTTGGCCGACCTTCCGCTCGATTTCGGCACGCTGGAGCCGCATGGCGGCTTCGTCGGCTCGCATGCCGTTGTCATTTTGTCTGACAAGGACGACATGAAAGCCGTCGCGCTCAACCTGATGAAGTTCTTCGAGGATGAGTCCTGCGGCCAGTGCACGCCGTGCCGTGTGGGCACCGAAAAGGCCGTGAAACTGATGGAGCAGGGCCCCTGGAACGTCGACCTGCTGACCGAGTTGTCGCGATTGATGCGCGACGCTTCGATCTGCGGCCTCGGCCAGGCAGCGCCGAATCCTTTGCTGAGCGTGCTGACGCATTTTCCCGAGGATCTCACGAAACCGATGGGCACTTGGTGAAATCATGACCGACACGAACAAACCCGTTGGCTACGGCAACGATAAAAAGGGCGCCGGGAGCGGCACCGACCTCAACAAAGGCAAGCCTGCGGTCGCGCACACCGCGCCGATGGACAGAGTCGATGGTGCCGGCAAAGCCGAGACCGCCAAAGAATCGAGCAAGACCTTCTTCATCGACGGCAACGAGATCGACATCCGCGAGGGCGAGTCGATCTTCCGCGCCGCGCGCCGCCTCGACATCAAGCTGCCGCATCTGTGCTACTCGCCCAAGCCGGGCTACCGCGCCGACGGTAATTGCCGCGTCTGCATGGTCGAGATCGAAGGCGAGCGCGTTCTCGCC
>CAITEM010000477.1 GCA_903891395.1 uncultured Hyphomicrobiales bacterium
AGCTCCGTGCGCCAGTTGGCGCCGGGCACCTTGTTGATGGTGGTGCGAATACCGATCTGGGCGAGGCTTTCCTGAATGAGGATGCAGACGGGCTCATTGACCACGGCGAAGCCCAGATCAAAGGACAGCGTCGTGTCAAAACCGTTGGGGAAGCCTGCTTCCGCCATCAGCGCGCGCGCCTTGGCGAGGTCCGTGTTGAACTTGGTCGCCTGCGGCCAGGCCACTTCCGTCGCTGCATTCGCCGAGGCGCCGAACATCGGCTTGGCGAGGCCGAACAGCACCGCGTCCATGATCTTCTGATAGGGAATGGCGTAAGCCACGGCCTGGCGCACCTTCGGATTGTCGAAAGGCGGGTTCTTCACGTTCATGCCGATGTACTGAATGCCGTTGCTATACGGCGTCGAGATGATGTTGAGCTTGCCGGCGCTCTTGAGCTCGACGAAGTCTTTGTTCGGCAGATCGTAGGAGATGTCGGCGTCGCCGCGCTCCAGCAGCGCGCGGCGATTGCCGGACGACGGCACGATTCGCCAGATGATCTTCTTGACCTTGGGCAGCGGGCCGCCGACCCAGGCGTCGTTGCGCTCCAGCACGACTTCGGTGCCGGCCACCCAGCTCGCGACCTTGTAGGCGCCGCTGCCGGCGGTGTTCTGCTTGGTATATTCGAGACCCCACGGATCTTTCTCGGTGGCGTTCTTCTTCACCAGTTCGGAATTGATGACGCAGGGTACGACCACCGCGAGATCGGGAATGGTCAGGCGGTCCTTGCGGGCGAAGTCGACGCGGAAGGTGTGATCGTCAACAGCGACGAACTGCTCCGGCTTGGTCAGCGAACCGGCGGCCATCTGGAAGGTCGGGAAGCCGCCGACGGTGACGGCGCGATCCAGCGACCACTTCACGTCCTTGGCGGTGACCGGCGTGCCGTCCTGGAATTTGGCGTTCTTCTTCAGCTTGAAGGTGGCCGACATGTCGCCGACGTTCATGTCCTCGGCGAGTTCGGGCTTGAACTTGTCCTTGTCGTAATACTGCTTGCCGTCCACTTCCTTCATCTCGTGGCTGATGAGGCGGTCGTAGCAATTCCACGACACCTCATAGCCGGGCACGTTGGTGCCGACGCCGTGGATGTCGAGATTGTTGGGGCCGCTCTCCGAAACGATCAGAAGCGTTTCTGCGCGAGACTGCGCTTTGGCCGGTGAAAAGACGGCCGGTGCGGTGACCGCGCTGGTCGCGGCAAGGGCGGTGGCCGATTTTAAAAATTCGCGACGCTTCATGACGAGCTCCCCCGAATATGTCTGAGGAACCCTTCCGCAAAGGTCATGCCAACAGTCGGCGTCGCCGCGCGATTGCGGAAGCTTTTGAAATCACAACAGGAAACAGGCTACAGCCGCAAAACGCCGTCGCACCATGCCTCATTCGAATTGCATACAATAGAACAATTCGGCCTATAAATTAGGCATAAATATTGAGCGGGCGATAAAACGGCAGCGCGTCAGGCGACCTTGCGGGCGGCGATCTCGACGCGGTGGCGGCGCACGCGATCCTCGTCGACATCGACGCCAAGTCCCGGACGGTCAAGCCCTTCGACGTGTCCTCGCGCGGTCACGATGGGATGCGCGGTGACGTCATCGCCCAGCGCGGTGTGCGTCAGCGTCAGACCCCAGTCGATGTTCGGGATGACGGAGGCGACGTGCAGCGCCGCGGCGCAGGCGACGCTCGACTCGCCGGTCTTGCAGGAAATATTGACGTGCATGCCGAGGCGGCCGCACAGCCGGCCGGCTTCCGTCACCGCTTTAATGCCGCCAAGCTTGATGGCTTTCAAACTCACGCCGCGCGCGGCCTTGCTGTCGTGGTGGCTCTGAATGTCAGCCAGCGAGTGGATGCCTTCGTCGGCGCCGATGGCGATGGCGGCATCGACGGCGGCGACCTTGGCCATCTCGCCGAGGTCGTCGGCCATTACTGGCTGCTCGAGGAAATCGACGCCCGCGCCTTTGATCGAGCGGACATATTCAATCGCCTGCTCGGTGCTGAAGCCTTGATTGGCGTCGGCTGAAATCAGCATGCCGCTGCCGAGAATCTGGCAGATGGCGCGCGAGCGTTCGGCGTTCTTGGCGGCGGTGTCGATGCCGACCTTGATCTTGTAGGCAACGAAGCCCGCCGCTTTCTTTTTCTCGGCGTCTTTCAAGTCGCCGTCGAAGTCGCCGCCGCCGATCACGCCGAGCAGTGGCATGCGGTTGCGGACCTTGTCACCGAGCAGCGCGTACACCGGCTTGCCGGTGGCGCGGCCGACGAGATCGAACAAGGCGATCTCGATCGCGGCCTTGGCGCCGCCATTGCCGTACATGCGGCGATCCATCGCCGTCAGCGCGCCGTCGATGTCGGCGGGGTCGCGCCCGCGCAGCATCGGTTCGAGAAAGCGCACCGCCGTGACCAGGCTTTCCAGCGTTTCGCCGGTCATGCCGGGCGCCGAGGCCGCTTCGCCCCAGCCGACCGTGCCGTTGTCGGCTTCGATGCGCACCAGCATGTTGTCGGCGCTGCTCACCGTCTCCGTCGCCATGATCAAGGGCTTGAGCATTGGCAGGCTGATGGCGATCGGTTCGATGGACTTGATCTTCATGGGACTTTAGATCTTCTTGATGCCGGCCTGGTTGATGATATCGCGAAATTTGGCGACTTCCGAGGTAACGCGGGTCCAGGCGGCGTCCGCGCCCTTGAGCCGTACCAGGAAGCCGGCCTTATAGAGCTTTTCTTTCATCTCCGCCGTGCCGAGCACCTTGAGCGTCTCCTGCTCCAGCCATTTCACCACGTCGGGCGGTGTTTTGGCCGGCGCCAAGAGGACGGCGTCGACGGCGAACAGGAAATCCTTGTAGCCGGCTTCTTCCATGGTTGGCACGTCCGGCATGTCGGGCCAGCGCTGGTCGGCGAGAATCGACAGGCACCGCACCGTGCCGGCCTGGATATGCGGCATGGTCGGCGGGATCGAACCGGCGTTCAACTGCACCGTTCCGGCGAGCAGCGCCTGCAATGAATCGCCGCCGCCTTTGTAGACGACGATTTCCATCTTCGGCAGGTTCTCGCGGATTTTCAGCATCTCGGCCTGAAGATGGCCGGATGTGCCGATCGGCGAGGTCGACACGTTGAACTTCTCCGGATTGGCGCGCGCCAGCGCCACGAATTCCTTCATCGTTTTGGCCGGCATGTCCGCGCGCACCACGAAGATGTCCGGCGTGGTGGCGAGTTCGCTGACGCCGACGAAATCCTTCAACGGATCGTAGGGGATGGACGTATAGAGCGTCGGATTGATGGAATAGGCGTTGGTTGCCAGCAGCACCGTGTAGCCATCCGGCTCTGAGCGGGCGACGTGGCCCATGCCCAGATTGCTGCCGGCGCCGCCGATGTTCTCGATGATGAAGGTCTTGCCGGTGGATTGTTGGAGCGCCGCGGCGACAAGGCGGCCGATCAGGTCGGACGGCCCGCCCGGCGTGTTGGCGACGACGATATGGACCGGACGGTCGGGGTAGGCGGCAAAGGCCGAACGCGAACTCAACAGCGCCGGCGTGGCGATGCCGGCGGCGAGCGCGCCCTTGATGAGGCCGCGGCGAGACGGCGTGGTGTCGAAATCGGTCATAGCGTTCCCTCGAATTTTCTATGCGGCCGATGCCGCCATTGTTCTTAAGGGCGTGCCCGCCGCCGGTGCGGCAGCGGGCACGTGTCGTCGCTATAGTTTCTGGATTCCCGCGGTGTTGATGATGTCGCGGAACATGGTGATTTCCTTGGTGACGCGCGCCCAGCAGGCGTCGTGGCCCTTCGCCACGGTCAGGAAACCGGCCTGGTACAGCTTGTCTTTCATGCCGGCTGAATTGAGCGCCTTGAGCGATTCCGTCTCCAGCCACTTGATGGCTTCGGGCGGCGTCTTGGTCGGCGCCAGCAGACAGCAGTCGGTCGGGTATACGAAGTCTTTGTAGCCGGCCTCTTCCATCGTCGGCACGTCGGGCAGATCCGGCCAGCGGCTCGCCGCCGACACGGCCAGGCATTTCAGCGCACCGGACTTGATGTGCGGGGCGGCGGGCGCCAGCGAACCCGAACTCATCTGCACCGTGTTGCTGAGCAAAGCCTGCAAGGCTTCGCCGCCGCCCTTGAACACGACCTCTTCAAGCGTCGTCAGTTTCTCGACCGATTTGAGCACCGCGGCCTGAAGTTGCGGCGAGGTACCGATCGGCGGCGTCGAGACGTTGAATTTGTCGGGGCTTTTGCGCGCCAGCGCCACGAATTCCTTCATGTTCTTCACCGGCAGTTCGGAGCGCACGACGAAGGTGTTGGGCGAACTGGCGAGTTCGGTCACCGCGACGTAATCCTTCAGCGGATCGTAGGGAATGGAATTGTACAGCGTCGGGTTGATCGAGAAGGCGTTGGTCGCGAGCAGGAACGTGTAGCCGTCGGCTTCGGAGCGCGCGACATAACCCATGCCGATATTGCTGCCGGCGCCGCCGCGGTTTTCGATGATGACGGTCTTGCCGGTCGCTTCCTGGATCGCTGCGGCGACCATGCGCGCGACGATGTCGGACGGGCCGCCCGGCGTGTTGGCGACCACGATCTTGACCGGCCGATCCGGATAAGCGGCAAACGCCGCGCGCGTGCCGAGCAACGCCGGCGCGGCGATGCCTGCCGCGAGTGCGCCCGCGCCTTTGATGACACGGCGCCGCGAGATCGAATTCGATTTCGTCATGGTCCTCCCTTTCGTTATGAACTTTTTCTTTTGTTGTCTTCTGTGCGATGGCGCGCACGGTAAGCTATTGCGATCATTGGAGCAACGGCGTTAGATGCAGCGGTTGAACGGCCGCCAGCCGGCGCGGCCAAATTGCTTCAAGCAAGAATACGCAGACGGCATCTAGGGTTGCTTGATTCATGACCGACAGCAAAACGCGAGCGGCCGCCGCGCCCCAAGTTTCAGGGCACGAAAAGACCTCCGAGAAGTCCTGGCACGAGGTCGTGCTGGAGCGCCTGAAGGCCAACGACGTCAAGTTGATCGTCTACGTGCCGGACCGCGTCTTCACCCCGCTGATCAAGGCCATTCACGCCGATCCGTTTTTCATCACCTTCGCCGCCACGCGTGAGGAAGAGGCTATCGGCATCGTTACCGGCGCCTGGATGGGTGGCATGCGCGGCGCGGTGCTGATGCAGACTTCCGGTTTTGCCACCATTCCCAATGCGCTGGCTTCGCTGGTGGTGCCGAGCCAGATCCCGGCGCTGATCTTCGTGTCCGAACGCGGCACGCTCGGCGAGTTCAATCTCGGTCAGGCCATGGTGTGCAAGACGATGCGGCCGGTCCTCAATGCGCTCGGCGTGGAAACGCACACCATCACGCGGCAGGACGAACTCGCCTTCATCATCGACCGCTCGATCAAGCAGGCCGTCGCTACGCTCGCGCCCGTCACCTTCATTCTCTCGCCATTGCTGACCGGCGGCAAAGTGTTCGAGCAATAGCCATGACGCAAAAGCCCACCGGGGCCGTCAGCGCCCACAACGCAAAGGTCATGAACCGCTTCGATCTGACGAAGCGGCTGGTCGCCACGCTCAAGCATGACGAGGCCGTGATCGGTGGCATCGGCAACGCCAATTTCGATCTGTGGGCGACCGGCCAGCGGCCGCAGAACTTCTACATGCTCGGCAGCATGGGGCTGACGATCCCAATCGCGTTCGGCGTCGCCATCGCGCAGCCCGAGCGGCATGTGGTCGCGCTCGAAGGCGACGGCTCGCTGCTGATGCAACTCGGCTGTCTCGCGACCGTCGCCATGCGCGCGCCGAAGAATCTGACGATGGTGGTGTGGGACAACGGCGTCTACCAGATCACCGGCTCGCAGCCGACGCCGACCGCGGCCACCGCCGACCTGGTCGCCGTCGCGCGCGGCTCCGGGCTCGCCAACAGTAACTGGGCGGCCGACGAGGACGACTTCGATCGTCTGTTTGCCGCGGCACTCAAGTCTGGCGGGCCGAATCTGATCGCGGCGCGTATCGATTCCAAACCGGCGGTCGGCGCCACCGACCGCGATCCGGTGCAGATCCGCGAACGTTTCATGCGCGGCATCGGCGGCAAAAAATAGCCCGCACCGCGTCCGTCTATCGGGCGATCTTGCCGTTTTCCGCCATAATGCCGGTCAGCATCGCCATGCGCACCAGATCGGACAGGCTGTTGGCCGCCATCTTGGTCATCAGGTTGGCGCGGTAGATCTCGACCGTGCGCGGGCTGATGCCGAGATCGAAGGCGATGGTCTTGTTGGCGCTGCCGGCCACCAGGCCTTCGAGCACCTGGCGCTCGCGGTTCGACAACGCCGCCAGCTTTTCCTGAATTTCCGCGAGGTCCGCCTTGCGCTTGCCGGTGTCGGCCTCCCGGCTGAGCGCGGCGCGCACCGCGGCGAGCATCTGCTGGCCGTCGAACGGCTTTTCCAGAAAATCGACGGCGCCGATTTTCATCGCTTCTACCGCCAGCGCCACGTCGCCATGCCCGGTGATGACGATCACCGGCAGATCCGGGTTGGTCTTCACGACGTGGCGCAACAGGTCGATGCCGGTGACCTCCGGCATGCGCACGTCGGTGACGATGCAGCCGGAATTGATCTGCGGCAGCACTTCCATGAAGGTCTTGGCCGATTCGAAGGTGCGGGCCGTGATGCCGGCCGCCTTGAGCATGAACTGCAGCGAAAGCCGCACGGCTTCGTCGTCGTCGATAACATAGATGATCGGGTCATGCGGCATCGTCGACATCTCCCGTCTTTACGACCGCCAGCGTGAAGCTGAAAATCGTGCCGCCGGCAGGATTGGGCTCCGCCCAGATGCGCCCGCCATGCGCCTCGACGATGGTACGCGATATCGACAGGCCGACGCCCATGCCCTCGCGTTTCGTCGTGACGAAGGGCTGGAATAATTGCTCGCTGACCTCCTTTGAAATCCCCGATCCGCTGTCGGCGACGCTGATCCTGACCTGATTGCCTTCGATCGGCGTGATCGAGATGATGAGTTCGCGCCTGGGCGAGGTTTCCATCGCGTCCATCGCGTTGCGGATCAAGTTGAGCAGGACCTGCTGGACCTGCACGCGATCGGCAAGCACCAGATCGGCTGAGGGATCGAAGCGGAACTGCACGCGTATGCCGCGGTCCTTGACGCCGACCAGCGATAGCGCGCTCGCTTCTTCGACCAGTTTGGTGACGCTCTCGACCCGCCGCTCGCTTTCGCCACGGGCGACGAAGTCGCGCAAGCGGCGGATGATCTGGCCGGCGCGCACCGCCTGATCGGCCGCGCTGTCGAGCGCCGCGCGCACCATCGCCGAATTTTCGTCGACCGCGTTCGCCAGCATGCTCCGCGAACCCTCGAGATAATTGGAAATCGCCGACAGCGGCTGGTTGAGTTCATGCGCTAGCGTCGAGGCCATTTCGCCCATGGCGGTGAGCCGTGAGATATGCACGAGTTCGGACTGCAATTCCTGCAGCCGCACTTCGGTCTGCTGACGTTCTGTGAGGTCGCGAATGAAGCCGGTGAAAAACCGTTGCTCGCCGGATTTCATTTCACCGACCGCCAGCTCCATCGGGAATGTCGAACCGTCTTTGCGCTGTCCGACGACGACGCGGCCGATGCCGATGATGCGGCGTTCGCCGGTGTTGCGGTAGCGTTGCAGATAACCGTCGTGGCCCTCGCGGTAGGGTGACGGCATCAGGGTCCTGACGTTCTGGCCGATCGCCTCCGACGCCGGGCGGCCGAACAGCCGCTCGGCCGCGCTGCTGAAAGACTGCATGACGCCTTTTTCGTCGATGACGATCATTGCTTCCGGCACGGTGTCGAGGATCGATTGCAGGTGGGCTTCGCGCGCCAGAGCGTCGCGGGTCATGACATTGGCGCGGCGGCGGCTGGAGTGCAGCAATTCGCCGCCCCAGGAAATGCCAACACCGATGACCGCGAAGGCAATCGTATCGAGGATACCGATGCTGAAGAGCGAAGGCGCGTCGGCGACGAAGAGACATCGCACCGCGATGCAGAGCACGGTCGCCAGCAGTCCGGGACCGAAACCGCCGATGCCAGCGGAAATCAGCAATACCGGCATGAAGGAGAGGTAGGCCGCTTCGCTGTGCAGGACGGGTTCGAACAACGCGCGTGCCGCCAGCGTCAGTGCAACCAGAAAGGGCGGCACGCCGTAGTGCCAGACCCGGCCTTCCTCGGCCGGATAAATCCTCGATTGAGCAAGGCCTTGCACCATGAATCGCGTCGCCTGTCGGGGGCTTTGGGGCCGCCCATGATTCCCTCCGGGAAACCCCTTAGGGAGATTATCTGAATTTCAGCAGCGTGGCTGTGACGGTACGCCATGAACGTCGGAATTAGCGAGGACGCCGCATGTTCAGCCAGACGATGGTCAATCCCGTTTCGATGCGCCACCCCCCGGCGCGCTTTGTGCCGCCGTTGAGAATCGTCCCGCCGCGATCGACCGGAAGCGCGATCGAAATGATGGGCGCGCCGATGCCGTTCAGCCGCAATGCCGAAATCTACGGTGAAAACGAGCCGGCCGAATACCTCTACAAGGTCATCAGCGGCACGGTTCGCACCTACAGGGTGCTCAACGACGGCCGCCGCCAGATCGGCTTCTTTTACCTGCCGGGCGATGTGTTCGGCCTTGAGGTTGGCGATCAACATAGTTTCTCGGCGGAAGCGATCGTCGATTGTAAGGTCCTGGTGATCAAGCGCAGCAACGTCATCGCGTTGGCGGCGCGCGACAACGACGTCGTCCGCCAACTCTGGGAAATGACCGCGACCGAACTGCGTCGCGTGCAGGATCACATTATGCTGCTGATCAAGACCGC
>CAITEM010000478.1 GCA_903891395.1 uncultured Hyphomicrobiales bacterium
AACAATGGCAATCGCCAACGCGCGCACGGCTGAACCGGGCGCCGCCCAAATCGTGGGCGTAAGCCCATCTGCAAGCATCCCGCGCGATTACAATTTCGCCGCCGACGTTTTGCAGCGCAATCTCGATGCCGGCCGCGCCAACAAGGCGGCCTTTATCGACGGGCGCGGCGTCACGACCTACGGCCAGTTGGCCGACCGCGTTGCGCGCTTCGGCGCCGGCCTGCGCGGCCTCGGCGTCAAGCGCGAGGAGCGCGTGCTGCTGGCGCTCACCGACACCGTCGACTGGCCGACCGCGTTTCTCGGCTGTCTCAAAAGCGGCATCGTCGCCGTGCCGGTCAACACGCTGCTGACCGAGGACGACTACCGCTTCATGCTGGCCGACAGCCGCGCCAAGGCGCTGGTGGTGTCGGAAGTGCTGTTTCCGAAATTCGAAAAGATCATCAAGGAAAGTCTCGACCTCGATCACGTCATCGTTTCGGGGACCAATCCAAACGGCTACCGGCTGTTCGACGATATCATCGGTTCCGACGAGCCGGAGCGTTACACCGCGCCGACCACGGCCGATGACATGGCGTTCTGGCTCTACACTTCGGGCTCGACTGGAAAGCCCAAGGGCGCGGTGCACTGCCACGCCAGCCTCAAGCTCACGGCGGATTTGTACGGCACGCCGGTCGCGGGACTGAAGGAAAGCGACGTCGTGCACTCGGTGGCGAAACTGTTCTTCGCCTACGGTCTCGGCAACGCCATGACGTTTCCGATGTCGGTCGGCGCCACGATCGTGCTCAATGGCGAACGGCCCACGCCGGACAGCGTCGCTGAATTGCTGCGCAAGCACCCGATCACCGTGTTCTTCGGTGTGCCGACGTTTTATGCAGCGTTCCTCAACAGCCCGAACGCGCCGAAGAAGGAAGAAGTGAAGTTGCGCCGCTGCCAGTCGGCAGGCGAGGCGCTGCCGGAAGAAGTGGCGAAGACTTTTTTCAACCGCTACGGCGTCGAAATTTCCGACGGCCTCGGCACCACCGAGATGCTGCACATCTTTCTCACCAACCGCCCGGGCCAGAATAAATACGGCACGACCGGCAAGGGTGTGCCCGGCTATGACATCCAGTTGCGTGGGGAGGATGGCCTGCCGGTGAAACAGGGCGAGATCGGCGAACTCTACGTGCGCGGTCCGACCGGTGCGTTGATGTACTGGAATAACCGCGAGAAATCGCGCGACACCTTCCGCGGTGACTGGACCCGCTGTGGCGACAAATACATTGAGGACGACGAAGGTTATTTCGTCTGCTGCGGCCGCGCCGACGACATGCTGAAAGTATCGGGCATGTATGTCTCGCCCTTCGAGGTCGAGGCGGCGCTGTCGTCACATCCGGACGTGTTGGAAGCCGCGGTGGTTGGCTGGAACGACGAGCAGAAGCTGGTGAAGCCCAAGGCTTTCGTCGTGCTGAAATCGCCGGACAAGGCGAGCGATCTGCTGCTCAAGGCGTTGCAGGAGCACTGCAAGCAAAAGCTCGCGCCGTTTAAATATCCGCGCTGGATCGAATTCCGCACCGAACTGCCGAAAACGGCAACCGGCAAGATTCAGCGATTCAAGTTGAGGGCGGAAGGATCGACAAGCTAGTTGAAATTTAGTGATACTCGACAGTTGCGGGAATACAGCGCCACTCATGCTAAAAGCTCATCTCAGTTGCGCGGGGTGCTGGCTGAGGAATGATAAATGAGTGAACAAACGATTGAGGAGTTGAACGCCCTTCGCCAAGAAGCCTACAAGTTTCTTTCGCGCAAAGATTATCGAAAATCTCGAGAATTGTTTGAGCGCGGTTTTGATGGAAAAGAACCGGCAGTAGCGTCTTGTCTCGGCTTCATCTATTCAAGGCGTGATTTTAAAGACTGCGATGTTTCTAAGGCGATTGAATATTTCAATATTGCGGCGAGCAGTGGTGATACCTACGCGCAATACGCGCTTGGAGGGTTGCTAAGGGATCGCGGCGAAGCCGACAAGGCATTTGATTGGTACAATAAAGCAAGCGAAGCGGGCAGCTCACCCTGCTCATATATTCTATATCAAACTTATCGTTCTCGTGGGGACCAGGTTGCTGCCGAGCGATTTTTCGATAGAGCGGTACAACAAGGCAGTCCTCCCGCAATCCAGCGGCTTGCTATTCGGCACCTTGTGGGACGCCACGGGCTCAAAGGAATTCCTTGGGGGCTCTATATGTATTTCAAGAACATTCCTGCTCTGTTTCGATTTATAAAAAATAACGTTTCTTAATTACAGGAACAGTGGCTTGGACGACTCAGGCTTCCTCACCATCGGCGACCAGCGCCTAGAGTACCGCATGGTCGGTCCACGGCCGGATCAGGCGCCGACCATCGTCATGCTGCATGAGGGCCTCGGCTGCGCCGGGCTGTGGGGCGACTTTCCGGAGAAGGTGCAAAAGGCCACCGGCTGCGGTGTTTTCGTCTACTCGCGCGCCGGCTACGGCCAGTCGTCGCCGGTCAAGCTGCCGCGCCCGCTCACATACATGCACGACGAGGCGCGCGACACGCTGCCGGCGCTGCTCGAGGCCATCGGCTTCCAGCATGGCGTGTTGTTCGGACATAGCGACGGCGCGTCAATCGCCACGATCTATGCCGGTACACACCAGGATCACCGCGTCGCCGGGCTCATTCTTATGGCGCCGCATTTCTTCACCGAGGATGTGGGCATTGCCGCCATCGCCGAGGCGAAGAAGGCTTACGAAACCACCGACCTGCGCGCCAAGCTCGCGCGCTGGCATGCCGATCCCGACAATGCGTTCAAGGGCTGGAACGGTGCCTGGCTCGATCCCGATTTCCGCAAATGGGATATCACCGAACAACTCGCCTATATCCGTGTGCCTGTTCTGATCGTGCAGGGTGCGGACGACCAGTACGGCACGGTGCGGCAGATCGAGGTCGCGCAGGATGAATGTTACTGCCCGGTCGAAGTCGCGCTGTTGCCGGGCGCGAAACATTCGCCGCAGCGTGAAGCGCCGGAGGCGACGTTGCAGGCGGTGGCAGAGTTCGTCGAGCGCATCCGCCAAAATGAAATGGCCGGCACAAGGCCGGCCATCGCATCATCCTGAAAGTCAGGAAGTTTTACTCAGCAGCCTGCTTGGCAGCCGCGCCGTGCTGCGAGGTCAGGAAATCCATCGCCGCCTGCACGCCGCCCTTCTTGATCGGAATGCCGGCAACCTGCAGCGCCATCTCGGTGATGCCGAGCGCGCCGACCAGCGTGCCGTCGTTGATGTCGGCGAGGTGGCCGATGCGAAAGTACTTGCCCGCATAGGCACCGAAACTGGCGCCGTAGGAGATGTTGAACTGCTCCAGCGCCAGCGCGCGGAACTTGTCGGCGTCGTGCCCTTCGGGCAGCAGGATCGCGGTAATGGTCGGCGACAGCTGCTTGTCGTTCTTGTTCAGGTTCTCGAGACCCCAGGCCTTTACGGCGCGGCGCGTGGCTTCCGCCAGGCGCTCATGACGGGCGAACACGTTTTCGAGGCCTTCCTCGTGCAGCATCTCGATGCCGACGACGAGGCCTTGAATCATGCTGGTCGCCGGTGTGTAGGGGAAGAAGCCGACCTTGTTCATCGCCAGCATTTCGTCCCAGGCATAGAACGACTTCGGCAGTTTCGATGTCTTGTTGGCGGCGAGCGCCTTGTCGCTGACGGCGTTGAACGACATGCCGGGCGGCAGCATCAGGCCCTTTTGCGCACCGCCGACCGAAACGTCGACGCCCCATTCGTCGTGACGATAGTCGGCCGAGGCGAGCGACGAGATGGTGTCGACCATCAGCAGCGCCGGATGGTTGGCGGCATCGATCGCCTTGCGCACGTCCGCGATCGGCGTCAGCGCACCGGTCGAGGTTTCGTTGTGCAGCACGCAGACCGCTTTGATCTCTTTGTTCTTGTCTTCCTTGAGCCGGGCTTCGAGCGCCTTGACGTCAATGCCGTGGCGCCAGTCGCTGGCGATAAACTCCGGCACGATGCCAAGCTTCTCGGCCATCTTCTTCCACAGGGCGGCGAACTGGCCAGTCTCGAACATTAACACCTTGTCGCCCGGCGACAGGGTGTTGACGAGCGCGCCTTCCCAGGCGCCGGTGCCGGTCGCGGTGTAGATGATCACCGGGTTGGCGGTCTTGAAAATGGTCTTGATGCCGTCGAGCGCGCGCTTGGCGAGCTTCGCGAATTCCGGACCGCGATGGTCGATGATCGGCTGCGAGATCGCGCGCTGTACACGATCGGGCACCGTGGTCGGTCCCGGAATCTGCAGAAAATGACGCCCCACCGGACGCGAAGAATTCTTCGCCATAGCTTTCGCTCCAAAAAAAGACGGCTTGTGACAATGTGGCGTGACTCTGCCGCCCGCGCGGTCCCGGCCAAGGAGCGGCGCTTGTGGCGTTGAACTATGAATGCAACATTGCGGTCAAGCGGTTTTCCGCACATCAAGCAAGCCTTTCATGCATATGGCACTTTAGGCGCGACAAGGACTGATGCCGTGACGGTGGTAATGCCCGGGTTGGAGCGCCGGCTGAAGGCCGAACTGAGTGGGGACGTGCATTTCGACCGCTTTACGCGCGGCCGCTATGCGACCGACGCCTCCCACTACCAGATCACCCCGGTGGGCGTGGTCGCCCCCCGGACGATAGAAGAAGCCGAACGGGCGATAGGCATTGCCAAGGCCGAGAAGGTCACGGTGCTGGCCCGGGGCGGTGGTACCTCCCAGTGCGGGCAGGCGGTCGGCGAGTCGCTGGTCGTTGACTGCTCGAAATACCTCAACCGAATTGTCGAACTGGACGTGAAGGGCCGCACCTGTTCGGTCGAACCGGGCATCGTACTCGACGATCTCAACCGCCAGCTTAAAGCCCACGGCCTGTGGTTTCCAGTCGACATCTCGACCTCGTCGCGCGCCACCATCGGCGGCATGGCGGGCAACAATTCCTGCGGCGGCCGTTCGCTGAAGTACGGCACCATGCGCGACAAAGTCATCTCCATCGATGCGCTGCTCGCCGACGGCACGCTGGCGCAATTCGGACCCATGGGTGGGCATATCACCGACGTTGCGCCGGTGCTGCGGTCGCTGGCTCAAGATCTATTGGCCATAGGCAAGCGCGAAGCCGACGAAGTCGCCGCGCGATTTCCGAAAGTGCAGCGCCGCGTCGGTGGCTACAATCTCGACTCGCTGGTACCGGGGAAGAACGACATCAACCTCGCGCATATTCTGGTCGGTGGTGAGGGCACGCTCGCTTTCTCGACACGCATCGAACTGAAGCTGTCGCCGTTGTTGGGCCGCCGTGCGGTCGGCGCCGTTCACTTCGGCAGCTTTTACGAGGCGATGAACAGCGCGCAGCATCTTGTGCGGCTCGGTCCCATCGCGGTCGAACTGA
>CAITEM010000479.1 GCA_903891395.1 uncultured Hyphomicrobiales bacterium
CAACATCATCGCGCGCGGCCGTCTCAAGCATCAGTATCCGCATTCGTGGCGCTCGAAGAAGCCGATCATCTTCCGCAATACGCCGCAGTGGTTTATCGCGATGGACAAGGGCATCGACCAGCCCGCCGATACGCTGCGCGCCCGCGCGCTGCAGGCCATCGAGGTCACGCGCTGGGTGCCCGCCGCCGGCCAGAACCGCATCACCGGCATGATCGCCGGCCGTCCGGACTGGGTGATCTCGCGCCAGCGCGCCTGGGGCGTGCCGATCGCGGTGTTCATCAAGGAAAAGCCGGACGGCTCGGTCGAAATGCTCGACGATCCGGAGGTAAACCTGCGCATCGTCGAGGCCTTCGAGGCAGAAGGCGCCGACGCCTGGTACAAAGACGGCGCGCGCGAACGCTTCCTCGGCAAGCTTGCCAACGACACCTGGAAAAAAGTCGACGACATCTGCGATGTCTGGTTCGACTCAGGCTCGACGCACGCCTTCGTGCTGGAAGACCCGGTGCATTTCCCCTCGCTCGCCGGCATCAAGCGCAAGGTTGACGGCGGCAAAGATACCGTGATGTATCTCGAAGGTTCGGACCAGCATCGCGGCTGGTTTCATTCGTCGTTGCTTGAGTCCTGCGGCACGCGCGGCCGCGCGCCGTTCGACGTGGTGCTGACGCACGGCTTCGTGCTCGACGAGCAGGGCCGCAAGATGTCGAAGTCCACCGGCAACGTCACCGCGCCGCAGGACGTGATCAAGAACTCCGGCGCCGACATTCTGCGCATGTGGGTCTGCGCGTCGGACTATGCCGACGATCTGCGCATCGGACCGGAAATCCTCAAGACCACCGCGGACACCTATCGCAAACTGCGCAATACCATCCGCTGGATGCTCGGCTCGCTCGCGCATTTCCACGACGACGAGCGCGTCAAGGTCGAGCACATGCCCGAACTGGAGCGGCTGATTCTGCACCGGCTGTCGGAGCTCGACGAACTGGTGCGGCAGGCCTATGCCGATTTCGACTACAAGCGCATCTTCGCCGCGCTGTCGGCCTTCATGACCTCGGACCTGTCGGCCTTCTATTTCGATATCCGCAAGGACGTTCTCTATTGCGACCCGATCTCGTCGGCCAAGCGCAAGGCGTCGCTCACGGTGATCGACCACCTGTTCCGCTGCACGGTGATCTGGCTGGCGCCGATGCTGTGCTTCACGACGGAAGAAACCTGGGCCTCGCGTTACGGCGCCGACGCCAAGTCGGTCCATCTCGAAGCCTTTCCCGACGTGCCGGCGTCGTGGCGCAACGACAGGCTGGCCGAGAAATGGCGCAAGGTGCGCATCGTGCGCGGCGTCGTCACCGGCGCGCTGGAGATCGAACGCGCGCAGAAGCGCATCGGGTCCTCGCTGGAGGCGCATCCGCTCGTGCACGTCACCAACACCGAACTCTACGAAGCCGTTGTTGACGTCGATCTCGCCGAAATCTGCATCACGTCGGCGGCGACTTTGGCGAACGGCGAGGGGCCGGCCGATGCTTTCCGGCTGCCGGATGTTGCCGGTGTTGCCGTGATTCCCCAGCTTGCCGAGGGCACCAAGTGCGCCCGGTCGTGGAAAATTCTCACCGACATCGGCGCCGATCCGGAATATCCGGACGTTTCGCCGCGTGACGCTCAGGCGTTGCGCGAATGGGATACCTTGCGCAAGGCGGCGGAGTGATCGCCCGGGCCGAACCAATGGCAACGTCGTCTTACCTTCGCGGCCCGCTCACGGTCTTCGGCCTCACGGTCGCGGTGATTGCCTGCGCGCTCGATCAGGCCAGCAAGGTCTATCTGCTGTTCGTGCACGACCTGGCCGCTAATCCAGTGCGGCTGGGGCCGTTCTTCGACTTCGTGCTCGCCCGCAACACCGGCATCAGCTACGGCCTGTTCCAGACCGACGGGCTGCTCGGCCAATCGGTGCTGCTCGGCATCAAGGTCGTCGCGGTCGTGCTGCTGTGGATCTGGCTGGCGCGGGCCAGCGGCCGGCTGGCGGCGCTCTCGCTGGGGCTCATTATCGGCGGCGCGGTTGGCAACGGCATTGACCGGGTGGCCTATGGCTGGGTTGCCGACTTCGTGTTTTTTCACATTTCCGGGCCGAACTGGCGTTTCAACTGGTACGTTTTTAACCTCGCCGATGTAGCCATCGTTGCCGGGGTGGTTGGCCTCCTGTATGAATCCCTGGTTGCTGACCGCGCCGTAAAAGCGCCCTGATCGGCCGCGATAGTCCAGACTCGGCTTAAGATCAAGTATCTGAATTCCTTGAAGATTCTCAGGATGAGTGCGATGCGCCCGAAAAGCCTGACCGTTAAATTCACTGCCGGTGCTCTGAGCCTGGCGCTTGGCGCCGCCGTGCTGGCCTGGCCGGCCGCCGCCCGCGCTGACGACGACAACGTGCCGATCGACAACAAGATCATGCGCAACCTGATGGAAGGCCTCGGCCTCCGGCGCGACGGCGAAGCCGCCATCAATTATCAGCAGCGCGCGCCGCTGGTGATCCCCTCCGGCCGCAATTTGCCGCCGCCGGAAAAATCCGATGCTGCGGCCGCCACCAATCCGGCCTGGCCGGTTGATCCTGACGTGACGCGCGCCAAGCGCGAAGCCAAGGCGCAGCGCGAAGCAAGCGGAAATCCCGAAGATATCTTGCTGAAAGAGGGTCGTCCGCTTCGGCCCGATGAACTGACGCCGGGCCCGAAGTCGCGCGGCCCAGCCGCAGCATCGGCCGGCTCCTATGAATCGTCGCCCTACGGCTCCAGCAACCCCTCGAAACCGGCTGAGCTTGGCAACAAGGGCAATATTTTCTCCCGCATGTTCGGCAGCGACAAGGATGAGGAAGTCGGCAACTTCACGGGTGAGCCGCCGCGTGCCTCGCTGACCGCGCCGCCGCGTGGATATCAGACGCCGTCGCCGGACCAGCCCTATGGCACCGGCAAGGATCTGTCGCGGACGCCGAAGGCTGGCAACTATCTCGAGGATCATCCGGTCGGCACGCAGTAAGATACTTTTCGCGTGGGGCATTTTGGGCCGTTCGCTCGCGGTTGAGCGGCGCCGTCGTCTACCGCCTTTGGCAGATTTGGGAGCCATGTCCTCCACGCAGAAGTTTTCTCCGCGAAGCGTTCCGCAACAATCTCATTCGGCCCCTCGCCCCGCGCTGCGGCGAACGATAGGCGCCGTCGCCATTCTGGGCGCGACGCTCTCGATCGGTCCTGCGTCGGCCGACCCCATCAACATCTCCGACTTCACGCTGTCGAACGGCCTCGAGCTGGTGGTCATTCCCGACCGCCGCGCGCCGGTCGTCACGCATATGATCTGGTACAAAGTCGGCTCCGCCGACGAGACGCCGGGCATTTCGGGCCTGGCGCATTTCCTTGAACATCTGATGTTCAAGGGCACCGCCAAACATCCGACCGGCGAATTTTCCAAAGTCGTGGCGACCATCGGCGGCCAGGAAAACGCGTTCACCTCGAACGACTACACCGGCTATTTCCAGCGTGTGCCGACCGAGCAGCTCAAGACGGTGATGGAATTCGAAGCCGACCGCATGACCGGTTTGCAATTGACCGACGCGGTCGTGCTGCCGGAGCGCGACGTCATCCTCGAGGAGTGGAATCAGCGTATCGGCAATAATCCGCGCGCGCGGCTCAATGAGCAGATCGACGCCGCGCTGTTCCTCAATCACCCCTATGGCCGGCCGGTCATCGGCTGGCGCCGGGAGATGGAACAACTCAGCCGCGACGACGCATTGGCGTTTTATCGCCGTTTCTACGGCCCGAATGGCGCGGTGGTGGTGATTGCCGGCGACGTCGATCCCGAACAGGCGCACAAGCTGGCTGAGGCGACCTACGGCACGGTCAAGCGCAACGAAATCATCGGCCCGCGCAAACGTCCGCAAGAGCCGCCGCCGGTCGCGGTGCGTTCGCTGACGATGGCCGATGCCCGCGTCGAGCAGCCGTTCCTACAGCGGGTCTATCTGGTGCCGTCTTTCGCCACGGCGGCGAAAGGCGAATCCGAAGCGATTGAAGTGCTGGCGCATATCTTGGGCTCCGGTTCGAGCAGCCGGCTGTACCGGACCTTGTCCGTGGACAAGCCCGTCGCTGTGATGGCCGCCGCCAGCTACGACAGTTCGGCGCTCGATATGGCGAAGTTCTCGGTCTATGGCTCGCCGCGTCCCGGCGTCACCCTGCAGCAGTTCGAAGCGGAGACCGACGCCGTGATCGCGGATGTCATCGCTAAAGGCGTATCTGCCGACGAGCTCGAGCGCGCCAAGTCGCGCCTGATCGCCGATGCGATCTACGCGCAGGACAACCAGGCCACCATGGCGCGCTGGTATGGCGCGGCGCTGATGACCGGTGCCAGTGTGCAGGACGTGCAGCGCTGGCCCGACCGGATTCGTGCCGTCACGGCGGCCGAGGTTCAAGACGCCGCGCGCAAATGGCTCGACAAGAAGCGCTCTGTCACCGGCTTCCTGATCAAAGACACCAGCCCGCAGGCGGAGAAGCGTTCATGAACCGCCTGATTAGATTTATGGCCGCTGCCGGGCTCGCCTGCGACGTTGCCGGCCCCGCTTCGGCGATGACCATCGAGAAGATCGTCAGCCCCATGGGTATCCCA
>CAITEM010000480.1 GCA_903891395.1 uncultured Hyphomicrobiales bacterium
ATCGGGCGCGTAGTAAAAGCCGGCATGCGCCACCGCCTGGCTGACGGCGAGATTGGTGACGCCCGGCTCGACCACGGCGACGCGGTTGTCGAAATCGATTTCCTTGATGCGGCTGAACTTGGCCATGCCGAGCAGCACGCCGACATCGAGCGGCAGCGCGCCGCCGGACAGCGAGGTGCCGGCGCCGCGCGGCACCACCTTGATGCCTTCGCCGTGGCAATAGGCCAGGATTTCGGAAACCTGTTTGGTGGTCTCCGGCAGCACCACGACCAGCGGAAGCTGGCGGTAGGCAGTCAGGCCGTCGGACTCGAACGGGCGCATTTCGCGTTCGGTCGCGATGACGCCCTCGCCCGGCACGATCGTGCGCAGCGCCTTGACGATGGCCGCCCGCCTGGCCAGCACCGCGCTGTCCGCTTCCGGCATTCGCACCGACATTCGTCACTCCTGCCTGCCAACCGGTGTCACTTATCGATCATTTGACGCCCGACATAAAGGGCTGGCAAAACATCGGGAACCGGGCCAGCCTCCGGCGATTAGGCCTTAGGGCGGCGGCAAAAGACACGACAGGGAGTGCAGGCATGAAATCGGTACGGGCAGCGACGGTCATTTTGGCTGCAATGGCGCAAAGCTTATTGGTATTTGCGGCGCAGGCCCAGGACGCATCCCCGGGCGAGAATTCGTTCAAGAAATGCGCGCCCTGCCATTCCATCGGCGAAGGCGCCAAGAACAAGGTCGGCCCCGAGCTGAACGGCATTGACGGCCGCCACTCCGGCACCGCCGAGGATTACAATTACTCCGACGCCAACAAGAACTCCGGCATCACCTGGAACAAGGATGTGTTCCTCGAATACATCAAAGATCCGCGCGCCAAGATTCCCGGCACCAAGATGATCTTCCCCGGCATCAAGAACGAGACGGAAGCCGGCGACCTGTGGACCTATCTGGCGTCGTTCAAGGCCGACGGCACCAAGAAATAAGACACGATGCAAACCGGCGCGGCATTGACCTCGGTCAAAGCCGCGTCGCGGGCGGCAGGCATAGTTGAACGGCGATCGCGTTCGGGAGAGCAAGCGCCATGATCAAAGACCTTGTCGTCAATCTCGGCTTAGTGGCGCAGGGTTCGGGCGCTCCCGATCCAGCCGGCGATTTCGCGATCTCTGTCGCCGACGCTTTCGAGGCCCATGTGCTTGGCGTCGCTTTTTCCTATGAGCCGGTAATCCCCGGCACGTCGATGGGCGGCATTCCGCCCTCCTTCATCGACGAGCAGCGCCAGGAGTCCGACGACAAGGCCCGCGCCGCCATCGCCCGCTTCGAGGAGACCGCCCGTCGCGTCGGCGTTTCCGCCGAAAGCCGCATGATCTCGGCCAGCATTTCCGGCGCCGCCGACCAACTCGGCCAGATGGCCCGCCGCTTCGATCTGGCGGTCGTCGGCCAGCCCGGCGGCGAACGCGCCGCGCCCGAGGAAATCGTCGATGAAGGCGTGCTGATCGAATCCGGCCGTCCCGTCATCTTTGTGCCCTACATCCAGACAGCGGCGCTCAAGCTCGACCGCGTCATGGTGTGCTGGGACGGCAGCCGCACCGCCGCCCGCGCCGTCGCCGACGCCATGCCGTTCCTACAAAAAGCCAAACAGGTCGAAATCGTCCTGATCGCGGCCAAGGGCTTCAAGGTCGACGAAGCGCCCGGCGCCGATCTCGCCAAACATCTCGCCCGTCACGGCCTCGACATCACGCTCAAGCGCATCACCTCGCCGGAGATCGACGTCGCCTCGACGATTCTGTCGTATGCAGCGGATAGCAGCGCCGACTTCATCGTCATGGGCGGCTATGGCCACTCGCGTCTGCGGGAATTCCTGTTCGGCGGCGCCACCAGCAATATTCTGAAAGCGATGACCGTCCCCGTGTTGATGTCGCATTAACGCGGCACGCTGACCCCGCTTTTGCGGGGACGAACGGAGTCAATTTGCTCGAACGCCACGTCACCTTGCGCGATGGCGAGCGCGTGCTGATCCGGCCGTTATTGCCGAAGGACGCGGCGCTGTATCCGGATTTCCTCACCGACGTCACGCAAAGCGACCTGCGGCTGCGCTTCTTCTCGGCGATGCGCGAACTGAGCCCCGAGATGATCGACAAGCTCGTGCACTACGATCCCGCCGTCGCCATGGCCTTCATCGCCATCGACGAAGCCACCGGTCAAATGCTCGGCGTGGTGCGGCTACACAACGACTCCACGAACGAGACCGGCGAGTTTGCAATTCTGTTGCGCACGCATCTCAAGGGCCATGGCTTGGGCTGGCTGATGATGAAACACATGATCGCAAACGCCAAAGCCAAAGGTTTGAAAACGGTGTGCGGCCAGGTGCTGGCGGAGAACCGCACCATGCTCGATATGTGCGGCGAACTCGGTTTTCACGCCGGCGACGATCCGCTCGAACGCGGCGTCAAGGAAGTGACGCTGCCGCTCGACGACATGCCG
>CAITEM010000481.1 GCA_903891395.1 uncultured Hyphomicrobiales bacterium
GACCGCGCCGAGCGTCGTCTGAAGAACTTGAACTTCTTCAAGACCGTCAAGATCACCAACGAGCCGGGTTCGGCGCCGGACCGCGTCGTCATCAACGTCGAAATCGAAGAAATGCCGACGGGCGAGTTCTCGATTTCCGGCGGCTATTCGACCTCGGACGGCTTCATCGCCGAAGTCAGCGTCGCCGACCGCAACCTGATGGGCCGCGGCCAATACGCCAAGGCGTCGGTGACCTACGGTCAGCGTACCCGCGGCGTCGATTTGTCCTTCGTCGAACCGTATCTCTTGGGCTACCGCGTGGCGGGTGGCATCGATCTGTTCGCGCGCGAGAATCTGGCCTCGAACTACGTCTCGTATGACACCAAGACAATCGGCACCAATCTGCGCGTCGGCTTCGGTCTGACCGAAGAACTGTCGTTTACGCCGCGGTACTCGATCTACCGGCAGGAAATCACGCTGCCGACCGTCTATAACAACTGTATCAACTCGGCCAACGCGACCGTTAACGGCGGCCCCGGCGTCAATCCGACCAGTGAAAGCACCAACCCGTTCAATACGTCGACGGGCACCAATATGAACTGTTATTCGGATGGCGAAGCTTCGCTCGCCGTTCGTAAGGAATTGGCGGCCGGTCCGGTCGTGACCTCCCTGGTCGGCTATTCGCTGGCCTACAACACGCTCGACAATAACAAGCTGCCGACCAGCGGCATGTTCGCCGAGTTCAAGCAGGATCTCGCCGGCGTCGGCGGCGACGTGAAGTTCGTCCGCACCTCGATCGACACGCGCAATTACTACGAAATCGTGTCCGACGTCGTCAGCGTCTTGCATCTGCAGGCCGGCAACATTTCGAGCTGGGGCAGCAGCGACTTGCGCATGCTGGATCATTTCCAGATGGGCCCGAACCTGGTGCGCGGCTTCGCGCCGTCCGGCATCGGTCCGCGCGATTTGACCTCTGGCACCACCAACGACGCCCTCGGTGGCTCGATGTACTGGGGCGCCAGCCTCGAGGCGCAGACGCCGCTGTACTTCCTGCCGAAGGAAATTGGTATCAAGGTCGCGGCCTATATCGATGCCGGTTCGCTGTGGGGCTACAAGGGCCCGACAGCCTGGAACGTGACGGGTGAAACCCTCCAGGTCGGTCTCGACGGCGCCAATATGGTTCGTTCATCGGTCGGTGTCGGCTTCATCTGGGATTCGCCGCTCGGCCCGTTGCGTTTCGATCTGGCCTATCCGCTGACGAAATACTGCGCGACGCCGACCACGCCGGTTAACGCCGGGCAAGTGTGCGACCACACGCAGATCTTCCGCTTCAGCGGCGGGACCAAGTTCTAACCGACGTTGGAACTTGGCCGCTGCCGGCGGCACGGCCGGGGCGCAGCATGAGCGAGCCGATATTCCTGCGGCATAGCGGCGGTCTCACGCTTGATGAGATTGCCAGTCTGTGTGGCGCCAAGTTCGAGGCCGCGCCGCACGCGCGGCGCATCGCCAATATTGCGCCGCTCGATCGCGCGGCGCCGGGCGATCTCACTTTTCTCGATCACCAGCGTTATGCCGCAGCCGCCGCCGGGACTTTTGCCGGAGCCTGCCTGACCACGGCGGCGCTCGCCCGGCAATTGCCGTCGCATGTCGCCGTGCTGGTGGTGCCGTACCCTTACGCGGCCTTCGTGAAGGTCGCGCGCGAACTGTTCCCACATTCGCTGCGGCCGTCGTCGCTCGGCAAGGCCGGCGACGTCACCGGCGCCACGATCGATCCGACTGCGCGGCTGGAAAATGGCGTCACCGTCGATCCCGGCGCGGTGATCGGCGCTAGTGCCGAGATCGGGGCCGGCACTTTGATCGGGGCTAATGCCGTGATCGGCGCCGAGGTGCGCATCGGGCGCGATTGCGCCATCGGCGCCAATGCCGTCATCGCCAATGCGCTGATCGGCGATCGCGTCATCATTCATCCGGGCTGCAACATCGGCCAGGACGGCTTCGGCTTCGTGATGGGCGGCAAGGGCCACCTCAAGGTTCCCCAGATCGGCCGTGTCATCATCCAGGACGACGTCGAGATCGGGGCCGCGACCGCCATCGACCGTGGTGCGTTGCGCGACACGGTGATCGGCGAGGGCACCAAGATCGACAACATGGTCCAGGTTGGCCACAATGTCTCGATCGGCCGCCACTGCGTGTTGGTCTCGCAGGTCGGCATCGCCGGCAGCGCGACCCTGGAGGACTTTGTTGTGCTCGGCGCGCGGGCCGGCGTAAAAGACCATGTGACGATCGGCGAAGGGTCACAGATTGCCGCGACCAGCAACGTCAATGGCGACGTTCCGCCCGGCTCGCGCTGGGGCGGCACGCCGGCCAAACCGATGCGGCAATGGTTCCGCGAAATGACCTTGGTCTCGCGGATGGCGCGCGACGCCGATGCAGGCTCGACGAGTGGTGAGTGAGACGAAGGTAATGGACGAAACCGTCAAGACGATGGAAACGGCCGAAATCGGCGATGTGTTGCGGATGCTGCCGCATCGCTATCCGTTTCTGATGGTCGATCGCGTCATCGACATGCGCGGCGACGACCACGGCGTCGGCATCAAGAACGTCACGTTCAACGAACCGTGCTTCCAGGGTCATTTTCCGGGCAATCCGGTTTTTCCGGGCGTGCTGATCATCGAAGGCATGGCGCAGACCGCCGGTGTGCTGTGCATCGCGCGCACCGCGTCGTCGCAGCCGAAGTCGGTGTTCTTCATGACCATCGACAAGGCGAAATTCCGCAAGCCGGTATTGCCTGGCGACACGCTCGAATTCCACATGACCAAGCTCAAGCAGCGCAAGACGATGTGGTGGTACCTCGGCGAAGCCAAGGTCCGCGGACATACCGTGGCCGAAGCGGAAGTCGGCGCGATGATTTTCGACTCATGAGCGCCGCGATGATCGATTCTTCGGCGCGGATCGAATCCGGCGCTTCGATCGGACATGACGTCACCGTCGGTCCGTTCTGCACCATCGGCCCGCATGTGACGATTGGCGACGGCTGCCGCCTGATCGGCCACGTCAACATTTCCGGTTACACCACGATCGGGCCGCGTACCGTCATTTATCCGTTCGCTTCGCTCGGCACGCCGCCGCAATCGTTCAGCTACAAAGGCGGCCCGACCACGCTTACCATCGGCGCCGATTGCGACATCCGCGAGAACGTGACGATGAACACGGGCACCGAAGAAGGCGGCGGCGCGACAACGGTCGGCGACAACTGCTTCTTCATGGTCGCCAGTCACGTCGGGCACGATTGCCACGTCGGCAACCGCAACGTCTTCGCCAACAACGCGATGCTCGCAGGTCATTGTACCATCGGCGACAACATTGTTTTCGGCGGCGGCGTCGCGGTGCGGCAGGTCACGCGTATCGGCGACGGCGCGATGATCGTGGGCTTGAGCGGCGTGCGCGCCGACGTCATCCCGGGCGGCATGGCGCAGGGTCCGCTGGCTCACCTCGTCGGGCTCAACGTCGTCGGCATGCGCCGCCGCGGTTTGTCAAAAGCCGAGATCCATCGCGTGCGCGACGCCTATCGGGCGTTGTTCTTCGGCGAAGGCGGCTTCCGTGAGCGCCTTGAACAGGTCGCCATCGACTATGCCGCCGACGCGCAGGTCGTCAAGATCATCGCCTTCATTCGCGCCGGCACACGGCCGCTGACCATGGCGATCAAACGCTCCGAAGGCGACGAGGACGCATGAGTACCGCGCCGGCCGCAGGCCAAGGCCCGCTGGCGCTGATTTGCGGCGGCGGCTCTTTGCCATTGGCGGTCGCCGATTATGTCCAGGCGCGCGGCCGCGCCGTGCTGTTGTTTCCGTTGCGGGGCATTGCCAGGCCGCAAGATTATGCCGGCCGTCCGCACACTTGGGTCCGCATCGCGATGTTCGGCGCCTTCGCGCGCGTGGCGCGCGCCGCCGGATGCCGGGACATCGTGATGATCGGGTCGATCGTGCGGCCGTCGTTCTGGCAGGTCCGCTTCGATCTGACGACGTTGATGATGTTGCCTCGTATCGCCGCGGCGTTTAACGGCGGCGACGATCATATTCTCGGTAGCGGCGCTAGACTGATCGAGGAGCAGGGCTTCCGCGTGCTCGGTGCGCACGAAGTCGCGCCGGAAATTCTGGTGCCGGAAGGCGCGCTCGGCCGCGCCCAGCCGTCGGAACGCGACCGTGCCGACATCGCACTGGGCCTCGATTATCTGCGGGCCACCGGGGCGTTTGACGTCGGACAGGCCGTCGTCGTCACCGGCAAGCATGTGCAGGCCGTGGAAGCGGCGGAAGGCACCGACGGGATGCTCGCGCGCGTCGTCGAACTGCGCGCCAGCGGCCGGATCAGGACGCCAGCCGGCAGCGGCGTGCTGGTCAAGGCGCCCAAGCACGGCCAGGACCTGCGCTTCGACATGCCGTCGATCGGTCCGCTGACGGTCGAGGGTGCCGGTCTTGCCGGTCTTGCCGGGATTGCCGTGGTTGCCGGGTCGTCGATTGTCGCCGAACCGGCGCAACTGATTGCCGCCGCCGACCGCGCCAATATCTTCGTCGTCGGTACGCCGGCTGGCGGCGCGTGATGAGCCCGCACATTTTCCTGGTGGCCGGCGAGGAATCGGGCGACCGGCTCGGCGCGTCGCTGATCGCCGCGCTGAAGCGCCGTGTGCCGGACGCGCGGTTTTCCGGTGTCGGCGGTTCGCATATGGCGAGCGAGGGCGTGTCGAGCCTGTTTCCGCTCGGCGATCTGGCGATCATCGGCTTCGACATCCTGCGCAGCCTGCCGAAAATTTTGCGCCGTATTCGCGAGGCGGCCGATGCCGTGGTCGCGGCGAAACCCGACGTCCTTGTCATCATCGATAGCCCGGAGTTCACCCATCGCGTCGCGCGCCGCGTGCGCAAAATCGCGCCGCATATTCCCATCGTCGATTATGTCTGCCCGTCGGTCTGGGCGTGGCGCGCGGGGCGCGCGCGCGCCATGCGCGATTATGTCGATCATGTGCTGGCGCTGTTGCCGTTCGAGCCGGCGGCGATGCGGCGTCTCGGCGGGCCGCCGACGACGTTTGTCGGCCATCCGCTCGGCGAAAAAGCCGCCGACCTGCGGCCCAACTCGGACGAAGCGCGCCGCCGTATCAGCGGTCCGCCGCTGCTGTTGGTGCTGCCCGGCAGCCGGTCCGGCGAGATCGAGCGCATGGCGGACGTCTTCGGCGCCACGGTGGCGCGGGTCGCCAGCCAGGTAACGGACCTGGAGGTCGTCGTGCCGGCCGTGCCGCGCCTCGCCGAACGCGTCCGGGCCAAGACCGCCAACTGGGGCGTTCCAGTCCGTGTCGTCACCGACCCGGCCGAGAAGGATGCGGCATTCCGCATCGCGCGGGCTGCGTTGACCAAATCCGGCACCTCGACCCTCGAACTGGCGGTCGCCGGCGTGCCGATGATTGCCGCCTACAAGGTCTCGCTGCTGGAGGAGATGATCGGCCGCGCCTTCATCCGGGTGAAGAGCTACATCCTCGCCAACCTGGTCCTGGACGAGAATATCGTGCCGGAATTCCTGCAGTATCAATGCACGCCGGAGGCGCTCGGCGCGGCCTTGCGGCCGCTCCTGGCCGACACCCCGGAGCGCCGGAGTCAGGTGGCTGCCTTCGCCCGCCTGGACGCGATTATGGCCATCGGCACGGCGGTGCCGAGCGATCGCGCCGCAGATATCATCCTTGATTGTGCCGCCAACCTTAACCACCTCAGGGGCGAGGCAGTAGCATCAGCGGCCCCAAGGGCGTAGTTTGCCTGTCACCGCACCGTCACACGAGTAACCCCGTCCGGAAGCCTTGCCTTTGACCATCCCCGCCCGCGCCGCCATTACCGCCGTCCATGGCTATCTGCCGCCGGACCTGCTCACCAATGCAGAGCTGGCGGTCATGGTCGACACTAGCGATGCGTGGATCACCGAACGCACCGGCATTCGCGAACGCCATATCCTCAAGGGTGAGGGGCTCGGCACCTCGCATATGGCGGCGGAAGCGGTACGCGGGCTGTTGGAAAAAA
>CAITEM010000482.1 GCA_903891395.1 uncultured Hyphomicrobiales bacterium
AATATCGCAATCAGCAGCTTGAGCAGCAGGTCCGCGGCCTGCAGCAGGGCGGCGCGGCGGTGGCAGCGCCCGGGCAGGTGCCGCAGCCGGCACGCCCGAGCCAATCGCCGAACATGCCGACCTATCAGCAGCCGCCAGCCGCCCCCGCGGCGCCCGGCCGCCGCGGCGATGTGTTCGATCCGAACCAACAGCCGGGTGCCCCCGGTACGCCGCGCGTTCTCGGCAATGCGTCGATCGCCGCGCCTGAACCTGGCATTGATAACGGTCAACCGATCGGCGCGCCCGGCGGCCGCGATGCCGGCGCGCCGCTCGATCTGCAGACAATATCGGGCGATGCCCCGCCGCCCGGACCGATGGCCACCGCCGCGCCGGGCCAGAATTTGCCGCCGGTGATGGCGCCGCAGACCGCGCCGCGCAACGTCGACGCGCCGCAGCAGATGGCGACCCTGCCGCCGAACGCGACGCCGCAGGACGAGTACGACATGGCCTATGGCTATGTGTTGCACAAAGACTATGCCCTCGCCGAGCAGGGCTTCCGCGAATTCCTCCGTAAATACCCGAACGAGCGCCTGGTGCCGGACGCGCAATATTGGCTCGGCGAAAGCATGTTCCAGCGGCAGCGTTACCGCGACGCGGCGGAATCATTCCTCGCCGTCTCGACCAAATACGAAAAGGCCGGCAAGGCGCCGGAATCTTTGCTGCGTCTCGGCCAGTCGCTGGCCGCGTTGCATCAGAAAGAAGCCGCCTGCGCGACGCTGGCCGAGGTCGATCGTAAATATCCGCGCGCCGCGGCGAGCGTGAAGCGCGGCGTGACCCAGGAACAGAAACGCGTTCACTGCTAGGGTGCTCCGAACCGCCCGGCGCTCACGCCGGTGCAGCACGCTTCGGACCCGCTCATGTCTCCCAAGACCGTCGATGTTATTTCGGGTTCGGAAGCGGCGGCGTTATTTGCCGGTCTCGAAAGCGCGCCCGCTCTGTTGTTGGCTGTGTCCGGCGGGCCTGACTCGATCGCGCTGATGGTGCTGGCGGCGCGCTGGCGCACTTCGCTCAAGTCTCACCTGTTCAAGCGCAAGCCGGAGCTGATGGTCGCGACCGTCAATCACGGCCTGCGGCCTGAATCCAAACGCGAAGCCGCGGATGTCACCACGCTCGCGGCTACACTCGGCTTGCAACACCGCACGCTGCGCTGGACCGGCCCGAAGCCGAAGACCGGTCTGCCGCAGGCGGCGCGCCACGCGCGTTATGCCTTGCTGGCGGCGGCCGCGCGCAAGGCGGGCGCGTTTCATATCCTCACCGCGCATACACTCGACGATCAGGCCGAGACCGTGCTGATCCGCATGAGCCGTGGCAGCGGCGTCACCGGACTGGCGGCGATGGCGCGCGAGGCGCCGGTGCCGGGCGACGGGACAGGGGACGTCACATTAGTGCGCCCTCTGCTCGAGGTCCCGAAGGCGCGGCTGATCGCGACGCTGCGCGCTGCGCGCATCGCCTTTGCCGACGATCCGACCAACCGCGACCCGCGCTTTACCCGCGCCCGGCTGCGCGGCCTGATGCCGCTCTTGGCGGAGGAGGGCCTCGACGCGCCCCGGCTCGCGCTGCTGGCGCGGCGGCTGAAGCGGGCGGATACCGCCATCGAAGTGGCGGTCGACCGCGCCCATACCGAGACGACCGCCGATCTCGGCGTGCCGGGCGCCTATGACGCGGCTGCCTTCGCCCGCCTGCCGGCCGAGATCGCGCTGCGGCTGCTGGGCCGCGCCGTCGCCAGCCTGGGCGACGAGGGGCCGGTCGAACTCGGCAAGCTGGAGGCGTTGAAGGAAGCCCTCGACGCTGCCCAAAAGGAGGGCACGGGCCGGTTTCGGCGCAGCCTGGCGGGGGCGCTGGTCACGCTGGCGCGGGGCAAAATCACCATCGAACGGGCGCCGGCACGCAAACAGCCAAGCCAGCGAACATCCTTAACCACGCCCCGACCGGGCGGTTCGAAGACCCGCGCCAAATCGCCGAAATCGCGCTAGATTATGCAGAATCAGGGCCTTTCCATGCTGGCCCGCCGTGCCTACATTGCTCCTCAAGGATACGACAAGCCTTCACGAAGTTTTGGCATAAGAACAAAACACAGTGCCGCGGAATTGCGCGGCGGGTAAGGACGCCTGATGAACGCCAATCTGCGCAATTTCGCCCTCTGGGTGATCATTGTCCTCCTGCTGCTGGCGCTGTTCACGCTGTTCCAGAATCCGGGAACGCGGACCACCTCGCAGGACATCTCATTCTCGCAATTGCTGAGCGAGGTCGACCAGGGCCGCGTTCGCGACGTCGTCATTCAAGGTCCGGAAATTCACGGCACCTTCGCCAACGGCACCAGCTTCCAGACCTACGCGCCGAACGATCCGGGCCTGGTGCAGAAGCTCTACGCCAAGGGCGTCTCGATCACCGCGCGGCCGCTGACGGACAACGTGCCGTGGTTCGTGTCGCTGCTGGTGTCGTGGCTGCCGTTCATCGCTTTGATCGGCGTCTGGATATTCCTGTCGCGGCAGATGCAAGGCGGTGCCGGCAAGGCGATGGGCTTCGGCAAGTCGCGCGCCAAGCTGCTCGC
>CAITEM010000483.1 GCA_903891395.1 uncultured Hyphomicrobiales bacterium
AATCCGATTTGATCGTGCTCGCCGGCCGTCCCGGCATGGGCAAAACCGCGCTGGCGACCAATATCGCTTTTAACGTTGCCAATGCCTGGCAAGGCAATGTGCGCGCCGACGGCCACACCGAGACGACCAATGGCGGCGTCGTCGGCTTCTTCTCGCTGGAAATGTCGGCTGAGCAATTGGCCACGCGTATTCTCGCCGAGCAGACCGGGATTCCCTCCAACCAGATCCGGCGCGGCGGCATCAGCGGCGACGACTTCGAGAAGATCAAGGACTACTCGGTCAAGCTGCAAAACCTGAAGCTGTTCGTTGACGAAACCGGCGGCCTGTCGATCGCCCAACTTGCCGCCCGCGCCCGGCGGCTCAAGCGCCAGCGCGGCCTCGATCTGATCGTGGTCGATTATTTGCAACTGCTCACGGGATCGAGCAAGCGCGGCGCGGAAAACCGCGTGCAGGAAATTACCGAGATCACGACGCGGCTCAAGGCGCTTGCGAAAGAGCTGCAGGTGCCGGTGATGGCGCTGTCGCAATTGTCGCGTCAGGTCGAAAGCCGCGAAGACAAGCATCCGCAACTGTCGGATTTGCGTGAATCGGGATCGATCGAGCAGGACGCCGACGTGGTGCTGTTCGTCTACCGCGAAGAATATTACCACGTCATGCGCAAGCCGTCGGAGAGCGACCGCGAGAAGTTCGCCGCCTGGGTGGCCGATGGCGATAAATATGTCGGCAAGGCCGAAGTCATCATCGGCAAGCAGCGCCACGGCCCGACCGGTACGGTCGAACTGGCCTTCGAAGGCGCCACCACCAAGTTCTCGTCGCTAGCCCAGTCGGGCCACTTTCCAGAGCGCCGGGAATAGCCAAGCGTTCTCAGAACGCGACGTTCATGCCCAATTGCCCGCCATAGGCGGTGACGTTTTTCTGCGCAGCCGTGCCCGTGACGGCGGCGAGTCCGGTGACGTTGTGCGCCAGTTCGAGCGTCGTCCCCGCTGTCGCGACCGCCCAGTCCGTCCCCGTGACGACGGCGGGCATCGAATAGCTCGGCGCCGCGATGGTGGTCAAAGATGCCGTCACCGAGCGGTCGGTCGATGCCGTTTCGTGATTCCACGACGCCTTGGCGAAGGGACGCCAGCGCCCAGCCTCGTAGCTCGCCTGGTAACCGAGTTCGCTGACCGCGGAATTGCGCGTCTGCGCGGCAAAGCCGAGACTGGTGAAACCGCCGGTCTCGGTAAACCCGCCGATGCGGACCTGCTGCAAAGTGATGCCGGCAACGGGACCGTGCGTCAGCGCGCCCGCCTTGAACGCGTAACCCGCTTCGCCCGACAGCGAGATATTGGAGCCGGACACCGAAGCGGTGTTGTTCTGCACCGTGATGCCGACCGGCACGGTGCGGTTCACGTCGAATTTGACGGTGCCGTAGGTCGCAACGGCGTCGAACCAGAGCGGCCCGATGGTGTGCGCGGCGTAGGCGCTGACGGAAAACTCGTTTTGCGTGAAGCCGCCGAAGTTCTGGCTGAAGCTCGCGTTTTGCCGACCGGTCGAAAGCGCGACGCCGAACAGCCAGTCCTCGGGCAGCTTGTAGTCGAAGCCCGCCGTCAGCGAGACCGGCGTGCCGGGGTCATCGGGAAAGCCGGAATAGTTCTTGATCTTGAGGGACGACACGTCGCCGCTGAGCCAGGTGTTGAAGCCGGTGGGCCCGCGCTCGCGTTGCGACACCGGAATTTGAGTCTGGATGACGCCGATCAAGGTGCTGCGCGTCTGCACCGGCGCTTCGGCCAGCATCGACATCATGCCGGGCGCGACGACCAGGCTGTATTCGTAATCGGCGACGATTTTCTGTCCGGCGGTGGAGAGGTGAATGTCGTCGGCGAACAGATGCGTCTGGTCGGCGTTCGGCGCCACCAGCGTCTGCGGCGTGCACAGGAGTGCATAGCCGGACGTCACGCCCGGCGGCGCGGTGCAGGCGGGCCCCGCGCCGGCGATGAAGCCGAACGCGGCCGGGTTGGCAACGACCGCCTGCAGCACGCCGTTGAAATCCGACGGAATGAAATTGACGCCGGCTGCGGCCAGACCCTGCCACAGCGCGTTGTCATAGGTGGTGCGCAGCGCCCGCTCGGTCGCGCTGTTGAAGGACTGCGGCTGGTTCGGCACGATGATGTATTGCGCGCCGGCGGCGTGCAGCGTCGAGATCGCGGCGACCAGATCGGTGGCCGACTGCGTGACCTTTTGGAAACCCTGCGCCAGCGTGATCGTGCTGGCGTTGATCTGCCCGAAGTAGAGCGACACGTCGTTGCCGCCTGATCCGATCAGATACAGCGCTTGGCCGTTGGCCGTGCCGTTGCCGGCCGCCAGATAGTTGTTGATCTGCGTGACGGTAGACACGGCGTTCGGCTGCGCGCCGGTCTGGTTGTTGCGCGCCCCGCCGGTGGCGTAGTTCGAACCGCCCTGGTTTGCGGGATCGCCGTTGAGGCCGAAATAGCCTGCCAGCAGTTTCGAACTCACCAGCCCCGGTCCGGTGGTGGACACGCCGCCGCCATTGGCGACCGCGCCCGGCAGCAAGGCGTCGACCGTGGGATTGCCTGTTGGATAGGCCAGGTTGCGGTACCAGCCGCTGTCGGTGGTGCTGTCACCAAAGCCGACAAATTGATTGAAGCTTTGCGCCACCGCCGGGTCAGACAAGACGGCGCCGCACACAGCGAGCGCCGCTAACTGGACTTTCCTCGACATACCGAACCCCAACGCCCTATGCCAATTTACGTCACGTTGCGGACATTGTCATGACCCTCCGCGGCCGCATGGACGGCCCCGGCGCGGACCGCTAAACCTTGATCTTGCCGGCCCGCCTCAACCGCAGAACGCCCTGTGAAATCCAACAGCAAACTTTGGCTGCACGCTGTCGAGAATGAATGGTTCCTCGCCATCAGCCTGGCGACGACGCTGGTGTTCGCGCTGTATTCCACCGCGCTGGAAGCGTCGTTGACCAACCCACTATGGTTCGGCGGCATCTTCGTCTGGCTGTTCGTGGTCGTGCTGGGCTCGTCCCTCTCCGTGGTCCGGCACGCCGACCGCGTGGCCGAAGTGCTCGGCGAGCCCTACGGCACGCTGGTGCTGACGCTGTCGGTGACCGCGATCGAAGTGATGAGCATCTCCGCCGTCATGCTGCATGGCGACAATAATCCGACGCTGGTGCGCGACACGCTGTTCGCCATCGTCATGATCATTCTCGGCGGCATGGTCGGCGGCTCGCTGCTGCTCGGCGGGTGGCGCCATCGCGAGCAGCACTACAACCTGCAAGGCGCCAACGCCTATCTCGGCGTGATCATTCCTTTGTCGGCGCTGACGCTGACGCTGCCGGATTTCACCATCACGACGGCCGGACCGACGCTGTCGTTTCCGCAGGAAGTTTTTGTGTTCGTGATGGCGATCGGACTTTATGTGACGTTTCTGGCTTTGCAGACCGGACGGCATCGCGGCTATTTCAGCGACGCCACCGAGACCAACGTCGCCCCGGGCGTGCCGGAAGCACCGCCGTCGCTGCGCTGGCACGTGAGCATGCTGTTTGCCTACATCCTGCCGGTGGTGTTCCTGGCGGAACAGTTCGCGCGTCCGATCGACTACCTGATCGAGACACTCAAGGCGCCGACGGCGCTCGGCGGCGTCATCATCGCCATGCTGGTGGCGACGCCGGAAGCATTGGCGGCGACACGCGCGGCCATGCAGAACCATCTGCAGCGCTCGATCAACGTATCTCTCGGCTCGGTGCTCTCGACCATCGGCCTGACGGTGCCAGCGATGCTGGCGATCAGCCACCTCACCAAGCACGAGGTCTATCTCGGACTGAACAAGGCCAATGACGTGCTGCTGTTGCTGACACTGACGGTCAGCGTCGTCACCTTCGCCTCGGGCCGTACCAACATCCTGCAGGGCGCCGTGCACGGCATGTTGTTCGGCGCATTCCTGATGCTGATTTTCCAGGGATAAGGAAGCGCCGGCGGTTATCCAGCCACAATTTTTAGCGGCACGGGACACCCCCATTTAAGGTTGCGTCAACGGGAACCGTGCAAGGTGGCGCTCTCGTGCGACGCAAGCAACCGAAAGCAAACATGGCGGATCAACCCGATAGTCCCGGCGCCCAGCCTGAGAACGCGCAGGCCGCATTACGACTGCGCACTTTTCTCAAGGGCGTCGTCTATCACGACAATCGCAGCGTATCGATCGACTGCACGGTTCGCGATCTTTCGGATTCGGGGGCGCGCCTCGAATTCCCGACGCGCGTCGGGGTGCCGGACCTCATCGAACTCGATATTCCGCAGCGTCACAGGACCTACACCGCCCGCGTCATGCGGCGCGAACCGTGTGAAATCGGCGTCGCATTCGAGGACCAGCGTTCGAGCGAGCCACGCCGCACCTCGGACACGCAATTGGCAGAACGGGTTCAAAAGCTGGAGACCGAAATCGCCGCCATGGGCCGGCTTCTAAAGCAGCTCAAAGCCAAGGTCTTCCCGAACGACGGCGAAGCCCAGTAGCCGCCACGCCCGGCGGCGCGTCTGGCCGCTCCCGTATCACCAATGCGGCGCATGGACTGGCGCGGCTAGTGCCGCTAAACCTAATCTCATGTCGATTGCCGAAACGCAGAACCCGCAGACACTCGTCCCTGAGCAAACCGCGCAGGAGCCCGCCACCGCCGGCCCGCCCGCCGCCGAAGCCGGCGGTATCCTGACCGTCGATCTCGCCGCGCTCGAGGCTAACTGGCGCGCGCTCGGCCGCCGCGTCATGCCGTCGGAATGCTCCGCCGTTATCAAGGCCGATGCCTACGGCTGCGGCATCGAACCGGTGGCGGCGCGCCTGAGCAAAGCCGGTTGCAAGACCTTCTTCGTCGCCGATCTGGCGGAAGCCCGCCGCGCCCGCTCGGCCGCACCCGACGCCGCCATCTATGTACTCAACGGTCTGCTGCCCGGCACCGGCCCGGCCTTCGCCGATCTGCACGCCCGTCCGGTGATCGGCAGCATGGTCGAACTCGCCGAGTGGGACGCCTTCTGCACCGGCCAGCAATGGCAAGGCGGCGCCGCGCTTCATGTCGATACCGGCATGAACCGCCTCGGCATTACGGCCAACGAAGCGGCAGCTTTGGCGCCGCGCATCCGCTCGGAAAATCACGGCATCATGCTGCTGATGAGCCACCTCGCCTGTTCCGAGGTGCAGGATCATCCGCTCAACGAGCGCCAGATCAACCTGTTCCGCGAAGTCCGCATTCTCTATCGCGGCATCACGTCGTCGCTGTCCAATTCGTCCGGCATTTTCCTCGGCAATGCCGCGCACTGCGACATGGTGCGGCCGGGCGTCGCGCTCTATGGCGTCAACCCGACGCCGGGACGCAGCAATCCGATGCGGCCGGTGATCGAACTGCAGGCGCGCATCGTGCAGCTTCGCGTCGTGCCGAAGGGCGAGACCGTCGGCTATGATGCGGCCTGGACCGCCAAGCGCGCGACCCGGCTCGCCGTGGTCGCGGTCGGTTACGCTGACGGCTACCTCCGCGCAGCCAGTGCGTCCGACGACGCGCCGGGCGCCGATGCCATCGTCGCCGGCAAGCGTTGCCCGATCGCAGGGCGCGTCTCGATGGACCTGATCGCCATCGACATCACCGACCTGCCCGACAACAGCGCGCGGCGCGGCGATCTGATCAAATTGATCGGCGACGAAATCAGTGTCGATGACGTGGCGACCGCGGCCGGCACCATCGGCTACGAGGTGCTGACCGGGCTGGGCCGGCGCTATCACCGGGTGTACCGGGCGGATTAAGGCCCCCTTCCTCTCATCCCCCGCAAAAGCAGGGATGAGAGCCAAGGAGGTCAAGGCTCAAGAATTCTTAAACAATGTTCTTGTAATGTTCTTATTGGCGCTTTAGCGTCTTGAGCACCCATTACAGGCGATTCCTGATGTCCAAACGCAGCCTCAGCTTCATTTGCCAGAACTGCGGCGCGGCCTCGCACCGCTGGCAGGGCAAATGCGAAGCCTGCGGCGAATGGAATTCGCTGGCCGAGGAAGGCGCGCCCGCCGGTCCCGGCCGCAAGACGGCAAAAGGCAGGCTGTTCGCGCTTGAGGGCCTGGCCGGCGAGGCTCACGACGCGCCCCGCCTGGCTTCCGGCGTCGCCGAACTCGACCGCGTCACCGGCGGAGGCTTTGTCCGCGGTTCGGTGCTGCTGATGGCCGGAGACCCCGGCATCGGCAAATCGACCCTGCTGATCCAGGCCACCGCCGCTTTGGCGCGGGCCGGTCACCGCGCCGTCTACATTTCCGGCGAAGAGGCAGTCGCCCAGGTGCGGTTGCGCGCCGAACGCCTCGGCCTGCGCGACGCGCCGGTCGAACTCGCGGCCGAGACCTCGGTCGAAGACATCATCGCCACGTTGTCGGAGGGCAAGACCCCTCGCCTCATCGTCATCGACTCTATTCAGACCATGTGGACCGACATGGTCGAGTCCGCGCCCGGTACCGTGACGCAGGTGCGCGGCTCGGCGCAGGCGCTGATCCGCTACGCCAAACGCTCGGGTGCTGCGATTATTCTGGTCGGCCATGTCACCAAAGACGGGCAGATCGCAGGCCCCCGCGTCGTCGAGCACATGGTCGACGCCGTGCTGTCGTTCGAGGGCGACGGCACGCATCAATTCCGAATCCTGCGCGCGGTGAAGAACCGTTTCGGTCCGACCGATGAGATAGGCGTGTTCGAGATGACGGGTGCGGGTCTCGCCGAAGTCGCAACCCCGTCCGAGCTGTTTCTGTCGGAGCGCGATCTCGGCCAGCCCGGCACCGCTGTGTTTGCCGGCATGGAAGGCACGCGGCCTATTCTGGTGGAAATCCAGGCGCTGGTGGCGCCGACGTCACTCGGCACGCCACGGCGCGCCGTGGTCGGCTGGGACACCAGCCGGCTGGCCATGGTGCTGGCGGTGCTGGAGGCCCATTGCGGGGTCAAGCTCGGCGGCTACGACGTCTATCTCAACGTCGCCGGCGGCATGCGCATCAGTGAGCCGGCCGCCGATCTTGCCGCCGCCGCCGCGCTCGTCTCGTCGCTGGCCAATTCACCATTGCCGGCCGACGCGGTCTATTTCGGCGAGGTGTCCCTATCCGGCGCCATCCGGCCGGTGTCGCATACGGCGAGCCGGCTGAAGGAATCGGCCAAGCTCGGCTTTGCCCGCGCCGTTCTGCCGGAGGCCGCCCGCAGCGAGGCCGGCGACCCCAGCCTCAAGGCCAGCCATGTCGGCAGCCTGACCACATTGGTGGCCGATATCGCCGCGTTGGGAAAACCGCGGACGGCTCCTCCAAAGGCATGATCTTGTCGGAAAACCGGATTCCACTTTTCCGGATCATGCCGGCGAAAACCGGTTGAAAGACGGGTGACG
>CAITEM010000484.1 GCA_903891395.1 uncultured Hyphomicrobiales bacterium
GAAACTTGGCGGACTTGCGGCACTATCAGACTTCGACAAGCCTCGATGTCGCGAGGCGTCGAGGTCCGTGGGTCCCTTGAGGACCCGGCGTTCCGCGCGCCCTCGTTCTTGTCGAGGCGCGCCTGTTTCAGGAGACGGCGTACCCCGCGCCGCAAAGAACAGGGGCGATGTCGCGCGCCTGCTTCTCTTTTTACCCTCCCCCTTGTGGGGAGGGTCGGCGAACGAAGTGAGCCGGGGTGGGGGTAATTGTTGAATGCAAAAACTGCGACCCCCACCCCGCTCGCTTCGCAAACGCTCCGCGAGCGACCCTCCCCACAAGGGGGAGGGTAAGAAAGCAAGTGTCTGATGACCACAGCGACCGCCTACACCATGAACTCGCGCAAAAACCCGAGCAGCGGCAGCGCGGCGAGAAAGAGAACCAGGCTGACGATGGCGGTGACGCGCCAGGGATGGCTTTGAAATCGTTCGCTATGCGTAAACGAGTTGTGCACGGGCGCCTGCGAGCGCCGCGCCCTGTAGATGATGCGCGCAGCGATCAGCGTGACCAGGCCGCAGACCACAAAACCGAGCGTCAGCCACCAGCCGGTCGCGGCGCTTTCGGTGGCGGCCAACTGGCGTTGCAGCAGCAGCGGAAAATCGAACAGCCCGTGCAGCACCGTGGCGATCAGCCAGCCGGTCAGATAACTTGTGGTTCTGAAACCGCTGCGGCGGGTTTCGGCGGTGACGGTGCCGAAGCGCGCCTTGACCGCGTAGATGCCGATGATGACGCCGAGCGCGCCGTGCACCGGCACGGTGAACAGGCCGCGCACCACCGCCAGCGTGCGCCAATAGTCCGGATTGCTGGCGAGATAGAACAGGTTCTCATAAGCGGCAAAACCAAGACCCACGGCCGCGCCATAGACCACGCCTTCCATCGGGTGGTCATAGGCAATGTAACGCGAGCAGAAGAACACCAGAACGATCAGCTTGAGCGCTTCCTCCGGCGCGGCGACGCCGAGGGTGGCTTGCAGAAAAGCGTGCAGCACGGGCGCATCGCCAAGTCGAGCGACGCCGGGCACCGGCATGTTCAGGTAGGAAATGAGCCAGGCGCTGGCGGCGCCAAGCAGGAACGCGATCAGGACCACCCGCGCCGGTTCGCGGCGGTTGTCCATGGTGGCGACGGTCCACAGGATCAGCAGCGAGGGCGCGATCGCGGCGGCGCCGAGCGCGGATGGCAGCGCGTCAAACAGAGGGGCGAGGATATTCACCGGCCGGACCGGCTAGTTCGTCTCCGACGCGCGGCGCGGGACCGGCGGCTGCACTTGAGCGGGCGCCTCATACTGGCGGGCGGCGCTGCGGCCGATCTGCAGATATTCGCGGCTCATCGGATTGGGGGCCTGGAACCGCTCGTCGGCCGACCCCGTCAGTTCGCGCGACGATGGCACGGAGGTATCGGCTTTGGCGCTCTGCCCAGAGAAAGGCAGCAACACGGCTACGCCGAGCAAAACGGCGGCGAAACGAAGCTGAATGTGATGCACGGTGAAGCCCCCAGAACCAATCTGGCAACTCAACACGGCGCCACCCTCGTGGTTCCCGGGGAACCACGAATTATCGTGCCGCGACGGGCTTTAATGCGTGGCGACGATGAAGTCGGTTTCGGAGCCGGTCTCGTCGCTCAAGGCATTGTCCGACACGATCAGCGACGAACCCGGCGCCAGCAGTTCGGAAATACGCTCGACCGCATCCTTCGGCATCTCGAAGCGCTCGAGCGCTTCGGCGGCCGACGGCGCGTGGGCCAGATCTGCGGCCAGCTTCTCGCGCTTGTCGAGTTCCTTTTGCGAGAGCTTCTTGGCGCCGCGGCCATGCTCGGCCTTCAGCGCGACGCCGCTCGGAACCGACACCGAGGTCCAGCGCACCTGCCCGTCCTTGATTGCCATCGCCGTGAATACGTGCGTCCCCCAGGACTTGTCGGGGTCGGCGATGGTCACCGGGGCGTCGAACAGCGGCGTGAAGTCCTGGCGCACGTAGAGCTTGCCGGTTTTGCGGCTGACGAAGACCTGCACCGGACCTTTGCGCTTGGTCTCGGTGATGGGCTTGGCGATGTCGGGCAAGGCCGCGGCCTTCTGCTCCGGCATCTTGATGATGTCGGCCACGGCCAGCTTGGCGGCGACGTCGTCGGCGGCCTGACCGTTGCCGGTGACCGTACGGGCGGCGATCTGGACGGTACCGGTGGTGCCCGGCGCGGACGCGCTCGGAACTTCGACCGGCGGCTCTGGCGCTTTGGGGACAAAGAGACGCGCGCTCGCGATCTCGACCGGCGCGACCGGATCGCGCGTAATAATGACCCGGGCGCCGAGCCTGCTGATCTTGAACAGGCTGGCCGCGAACGGCCCCGGCAGCCGGATGCAGCCGTGCGAGGCGGCGTGGCCCGGCAGCGGACCCTCATGCAAGGCGATGCCCGACCAGGTGATGCGCTCCATATAGGGCATCGGCGCGCCGCTATAGATATTCGACTCGTGGAAGCGCGCCTTGGAAATCACCGAGAACACGCCCATCGGCGTCTCGTGGCCGGGCGCTCCGGTCGAGACCGGGGCCTCTGCGATCTGCTTGCCGTCGCTGAACAGTGTAACGCGCTGCTTGGCAACCGACACGACGATGGTCAGCGGCCCGGTCGGCGTTGGAAACCTGTTGGCGTCCTTGTCGTATTGGGTTGAACGATGGGCGCGGTGTTTGACCGGTTGTTCAGGATCGGCCGGCTCGGACCGGACTTGATTCTGATCGACCCGCGACCAGTCGAACCAGCCGGCGTGGGCCGGGCCCGCACCGAATACCGCTAGTAAAATGAGACAGGCGGCTGGGCGCGCAGAGGGCTTCAGCAAACCAACGACTTCCAAGGGCCTCACGTCGCTCTCCACGTCCAATGACTGTGCTCACGCAATATCCAAGTGTGACGGCCGATTGCGCGATTCGCACCTACAGCTTTGTCGAAGCTCACGGTCGATTGGTTCAATCAACAAACTATTACGTTAGCGGTGCTCGTTTCCCTCGATACCGGTCATAGCCGCGGCCAGAAACAGAAAAATGAAGATCCCGCCGATAATTTCCATAGCCAGCATGCCAATGATCCTGTCCGGTTTCAAAATGGGACAGCGCGCCGTGACCGGCGCGCTGCCTTGCCTGCAACAAGCTCCTCCGCCTGAGCTCGTTCCACGGCGCCGGGTAATTGCGTAGGGCGCGGCTAAATGGCCACATGTCGATTCAGACGCAAACCATGGAACTTTTGTCCCGGTACCGACTTATCGGTGCATCCAGCCTCCGCCGGTTGGGTTTTCCAACAGATGGAGTGGTTATGCGGTTATCTGCCAAAATTCTTCTCGCGAGCCTTGTGATCACGTCGCTGCCGATGGCCGCGCAGGCGCAAGGTACTGTGCGCGGCGCCGAACAAGGCGCGCGTCAGGGTGAGCATGATGCGGGTCCGATCGGCGCCGTGGTCGGCGGCACGGTTGGCGCGGTTGCGGGTACCATCGGCGGCATTCTCGGCGTCGACGATCGTCCGCGTTTTCGCACCTATGTCGTCGAGCAGCGCGTGCCGTCGTATCGTTACGAGAGCGAGTTCCGCGTCGGCGCCGTGCTGCCCGAACAAGGCGTCACCTATTACGACGTGCCGGCTGAATATCACGTCAGCGGCTATCGCTACACGTAAGTGAACGATCACGCCGTGCTGGTCGATCCGCAAACGCGCCAGATCGTCCAGATCATCGATTAACACTTCCGCCGGATTTCATTGAAGGGATTGAACATGCTGAAAATCATGACCGTTGCTACCGCTGCCGCACTGACCCTCGGCGTCGCATTCGCACCGCAGCCCGCCGCAGCCCGTGACGGCGCCATTGCCGCCGGCGTCATCGGTGGTCTGGCGGTCGGCGCCATCGTCGGCTCGCAGATCAACCGCGACGGCTTTCGCGACGGACCGGGCTATTACCGCTCCGGCTATCGCGAGTGCCGCATCGAACGGCAGGATTTCGAAGACCGCTACGGCCGTCTGCATGTCCGCAACGTTCGCGTCTGCGACTAATCGACGTCTAACGACTGCTTGGGCTTGAACCTCCCAGCTCAAACCCCGCCGGAAACGGCGGGGTTTTTGCGTGGCGGGCGGTTCAAGCCTTGAGCGCGAACTTCAGGATGTTGCTGGGTGGCGTCACGCGCTTGGCGGCGTTCGGGATATAAAGCCCGCGCCGGTCGGTCATCGGCTTGAAAGCATCGGTCAGACCGACCACGGTCTCGGCGGCGCCAAGCGCCAGGAAACTCTGCTCCGGCATTTGCCGAGCGATTCGATTGAGGACGTCGATTTTGGTTTCCTGATCGAAATAAATCAGCACGTTGCGGCAGAACACCATGTCGAAGGTGCCGAGCGGCGAGAAATCCTTCAGCAGATTGAGCGAGCGGAATTGCACCATGTCGCGGATTTCCGGCGCGATCTGCCAGGTCTCGCCGACCTGACTGAAAAACCGGACGAGCAACTGGATCGGCAAGCCGCGCTGCACTTCGAACTGGCTGTAGATACCGGCTTTGGCGCGCGCCAGCACCTCGGCGGAAATATCCGTCGCCACGATCTCGATGCGAAAGCCGGCAAGCGCGGCGTTCATGCCCCTGATCGCCATTGCCAGCGAATAAGGCTCCTGCCCCGTCGAGGCCGCGGTACACCAGATGCGGATGTGTTTCTCTCTAGCCCGCGCGGCGATCAACGCCGGCATCACTGTCTGCGTGAAGTGTTCGAAGGGGACCTTGTCGCGGAAGAAAAAGGTCTCGTTGGTGGCCATCGCTTCGACGACATCGGTCGCCAAGCTTGAGTTCTCGCCGCTCCTCAGCTTGCCGACAAGGTCGCCCAAGGTCGCGATACTGTGGCGGCGCGCCACTGGGACCAGCCGGCTTTCGGCGAGATATTGCTTCTCCGCCGACAGCACGAGGCCCGACCGCTCGCGCAACAGCTTTCGCAGATAGTCGAAATCGTGCGGGGTCACGGGCGCTCTCCCGCGTAAAGGCGCGTGAGCCGCGGCGCCATTTCGCCAATCGAAAGCACGGCCGAGCACAGGCCTGCCATCGCGACCTGGCCGGGCATCCCCCAGACCACGCTGCTGGCCTCGTCCTGCGCTATGATGTGACCGCCTGCGGCGACGATTGCCTTGGCGCCGGCGAGACCGTCGGAACCCATGCCGGTAAGCACCAGTGCCAGGGCCTTCGCGCCCCACACTGTTGCGGCAGCGCTGAAGAGCGGGTCCACGGCCGGCTTGCAGAAGTTGATCAGCGGCCCATCCTCGATCGCGATCACGGCGCCGCCGTCGCGGCGCGCAACCGCCATGTGCTTGCCGCCCGGCGCGAGATAGATCCGGCCGGCGACGATGTCTTCGCCCTGTTGAGCTTCACGCACCGGACATTTGGCGACACGGGCGAGGTGTTCGGCCAGGATCGCCGTGAAAGTCGGCGGCATGTGCTGGGTGATCAAGACCGGCACATGTTCGATGACGCTGGCGATGTGGCCAAGAATGGCATTGAGCGCCTGCGGGCCGCCGGTTGACGAGCCGATCAACAATACCCGTGGCGGCGAAACCGGCATCGCCCGCAAAAGGATCTGCGGATGGGCATGGTCGTGGCGGAGCTTGGCATGCGGCGCAGTTTTGGCGTCCGGCGCAGCGGCGGTATGCGCGGCCGTATGCAGCAAACGCTTCGATCGCGCGCCGAGCTGCCGGATTTTCTCGATCAGGTCGCGGCGAAAGCTGACGGCGCCGGCGACTTCTTGGTTGCTCGAGGGCTTCGGAATGTAGTCGGTGGCGCCGAGTGACAGCGCGCGCAGGCTGATTTCCGCGTTCCGGCGGGTCAGCGTCGATGCCATGATCACGATCAGATCGCGCTTTTTCTCCAGAAGCAGCGGAAGGGCGGCGATGCCGTCGAGGTCCGGCATATCGACGTCCAGCACCACGACGTCGGGATCGGCGCGCTCGACCTGCGCAACGGCCTCGCGGCCGGTACGCAGGGTGGCAACCACTTCCAGGTCCGGCTCAGCCTCGATCCATCGCGCGAACAAGCCGCGCACGACGATGGCGTCATCCACGATCATGACGCGGATGCGACGGCCGGATGCCACGGCGACCGGTGGCGGCGATGGAAAAGCGAGGTTCATTGGCCTTGGCCCGGCTGACGAATCTTCAAATCAGCCCGACTTCTTGGAATTTGGCCTCGACGATTTCCTTGTCGAACGGCTTCATGATGTATTCGTTGGCACCGGCATGCAGCGCCCGCGCGATATGGGCGACGTCGTTTTCGGTGGTGCAGAACACGACTTTGGGACCGTCACCGCCCGGCATCCGGCGCAACATGCGCAGAAATTCGAAGCCGTCCATTTTCGGCATGTTCCAGTCGAGCAAGATCGCCTCCGGAAGCTGGCGCTTGCAGGCGGTCAACGCCTGTTCGCCGTCCTCGGCTTCCTCGATCTTGAAATCCAGCCCTTCGAGAATGCGCCGCGCGACTTTCCGGATGACGCTGGAGTCGTCGACAACTAAACAGGTCTTCATTTTTTTAGCCCCATGTTACTTGCGAGCCCGGCCCGCAATATTTGAATCTTTATGCCGCCATCGATTTGATGCCGAGGTCGAGGATGCGATCGACCTCGACAAGCATCAGCAGTTGACCATCGAGCCGGTGAATGCCGGTCGATACGCGGGCGAGCCGCGGGTCGAGATTGATTGGATTGGGTTCGCGCGCCGCATCGTCGAGCTTGAGCACCTCGCCGACGCTGTCGATCAGGAGTCCGTAGGACTCGCCGCCAGACTCGACGCCGATCGCCATCACGGGCGCGTCACCGGCACGCGGCTGGAGCCCGAGCCGGTCGCGCATGTCGATCAGCGTCACGATACGGCCGCGCAGATTGAGAACGCCGGCGATTTCCGGCGGCGCCAGAGGCACCCGCGTCAGCCGTTCTGGCACAAAGACGTCCTGCACCTGCTGTATCGGCAAGCCGAACAGTTGCCCGCCGATGGTGGCGGTGACGTATTCCTTCAGATTGCTGGCGCTCGTTTCGGTGTTCATGGTTTGCCTTTACGCCGCACGCCCGACGTCGGTCTGTTCCTTGAGCGCCGCAATCAAGCCCTGCCGATCGAATTTGGCGACGTAGTCATGGAAGCCAGCCCGCCGGCCGCGCTCGATGGCCTCGGCGGAAACGACCGAAGACAGCGCAATAATCGGCAGGTCGGCGGTGCGGGCGTCGGCACGAACGGCGGTCGCGAATTCAAAACCGTCCATATCCGGCATTTCGGTATCGGTGACGGCAACGTCGAAGACGCGGCCTTCGCTCAGCAGGGCCAGCGCTTCATGCGCCGAGCCGGTCACGGTGACCGCGTAGCCTGCGGCCTGCAGCACCGGGGTGAGCATGTCGCGGAAGAACGGCGAGTCGTCGATCAGCAGCACCGAGCGCGCCTTCGGACGCTGGGTCTGATCCTTGCGCCGGAACCAGTCGGCGAAGGCTTGAGGCAGGAAATGTCCGATATCGATGATTTCGGTCGCCTGCCCCTTGATGATGGCGGAGCCGATGATGCCGGCATCCCCGCTGGCAACCTGGATGTCGAGATGTTCTTCGACGATGTCGACGATCTCATCGACGACCAGCGCCATCGACCGGCTGCCATCCGAGAACACCAGGAGCGACTGGGCGCCCTCGCCTTTGACATTGACGGACTCGTTCAGGGTGATCAGCGGCATCAGATGGCCGCGGTACTGCACCATATGGCGGCCGTTCGACAATTCGATCTTGCGGGCGTCGATTTCCTCGAGCCGCGTGATCAGCGACAACGGCACGGCCTTGAGTTGGGTCGAGCCGGCGCGGAACAGCAGCAGGGAGGTGGATTGTCCTGCCGTAACATCGGGCGTTGTTTGTACGGCGCTCTGTGCATCGAGTTGCGATGCCGCGAACTTTCCGAGAGTCTGCGCCGCGCCGTTCGGATCGATGATCATGATGACCGAGCCATCGCCGAGAATCGTATTGCCTGAGAACATCGCGATGTGGCGCAGCTTGCTCGACATCGGCTTCACCACGATTTCCTCGGTGTGAAACACCTTGTCGACGACGATGCCGAAGGTCTGGCCGCCGACCTGGGTGACGACGATGAACCCGCTCTCGACGTCACCGACAGCATCGCCACCGAGCAGATCGGATAGGCGCGCGAGCGGCAGCAGCTTGTCGCGCAGCCGCAGCACCGTGGTGTCCTTGATACGCTCGATGCGGTGCTCGCTGCCATGGCGGGCGCGCACCAGTTCGATGACGGAAAGCTGCGGAATAGCGAAGCGTTCGCCGCCAGCTTCGACGATCAGCGCGGCGACGATGGCGAGCGTCAGGGGAATCTTGATGGTGAAGTTCAAACCGACGCCGGCGACCGATTTAACGTCGATGGTGCCACCGATCTGATCGATATTGTTCCGCACCACGTCCATGCCGACACCGCGGCCGGATACGCTGGTGATTTGCGCCGCGGTCGAGAAGCCGGGCGCGAAGATAAACCTTTGAATCTGCGATTCCGACATCTTGGCGAGGTCGGCTTCGGAAACGAGGCCTTGCGCAAGGGCCTTGGCCTTGATGCGACCGGTATCCAGACCACGGCCGTCATCGGCCATCTGAATGATGATGTAGCCGCCTTCATGATAGGCGGACAGCCGGATGCGCCCATTTGGCGGCTTGCCGGCGGTTCGGCGCTGCTCAGTCGTTTCCAGGCCGTGATCGGCAGAGTTGCGCACCATATGGGTGAGCGGGTCCTTGATCAGATCGAGCACCTGGCGATCAAGTTCGGTCTCGGCACCCAGCATTTCAAGGTCGATCTGCTTGCCGAGTTCGTTCGACAGGTCGCGCACGATGCGGGGAAACTTCTGCCAGGCATTGCCGATCGGCTGCATGCGCGTCTTCATCACGCCTTCCTGCAGTTCGGCGGTGACATTGGACAGGCGTTGCAGCGGCGTCTTGAATTCGGAATCTTCGTGACGGCGCACGATTTCGAGCAACTGATTGCGCGTCAGCACCAGCTCGGACACCATCGTCATCAGGTGTTCGAGGGTATCAACAGTGACGCGGATCGACTGAGCGCCGCTCTTGGCGGTGTCATCGTCTTTGATATCCTTCAAAGCAGCCGGCTCTGCCGGGGGCGCTTTTGCGGGTGCGGGTTTAACAACGGGAGGATCGACCGGCGTTTCGCGAAACGCACGCTCCAGTTCGTCGAGCGAAACCTCGCCCAGGCGCAACGGCCGTTCCAGCACCTGGGGTGTCAGGGTGCCGACCGTATATTGCGGCGGCTCAACCGGCGCCTTGCGCGACGCGAGCTTCGAGACCATGCGTTCAAGGTCGGCAATGAGGTCGGCGTCGTCACCGTCCGGCTCACGCTGTTCGCGCTCCAGCGACTCTAGAATCTTCTTGATGCGGTCGATCGTGGCAAGAACGAGCGTCACCGCTTCATTGGTCGCCGATACGCCGTCGCGGAATTTTCCCATCAGCGTCTCGGCGGCGTGCGCGAGCGCTTCCAGCCGCGGCAGATTGAGAAATCCGCAGGTGCCTTTGATGGTGTGGACGAGCCGGAAGATATTATCGAGGATCTTGGCGTTGTTCGGGTCCTGCTCGAAACGCACAAGTTCGACGTCGACGACGTCGAGACTCTCATTGGTCTCGGTCACGAATTCCCGCAGTAGGTCGTCCATGGAAAACGCCTTGATCGACAGGCATTGGCCCGTCTGCCGCTCCCCGTCGGAAGCGCGGCCAGTGTGTCGATGAAGGGTTTAATTTTAGTTGCGGATCGCGGCACGATCATCGTGCATTAACGACCTATTAACCGCAGTCCGCCGCATCCCGCCGCTTCATTGGGCGGCGACTACGACCGTATCGCCGTCCATCGTCATGGTGGCCGTCACGCCGACGGCGCGCGCCAGCAGCCCGGCGTAGAACGGCTGAATGTGGTGAGCGTTGAGCGGCTCGCTACCGTGCTCGCCGGCCAACAGCGGCGGCGTGGTGGCCAAAATCTTGGCGTTGGTGCCCGCGGCGGTGACTTTGAACCCCATGCTGTCGCCCTCGCCGATCGCATCGACCGTCAATTGACCGCCCCGCGGGATCGACTGCCCAGCGATCAGCAGCATATTGAGCAGCAGCTTGACCTTGTTCTTCATCATCAGCACCCGCGGCAAGTTCCAGGCGAGCTTGGTCTTTTCATCTTCCAGAAAGCCACGCGCGACGGTCTGCGCGTCGCCAAGGTCGATTTGGGCCCCGGCGGAACCCGCCGCGCCGAAGGCGATGCGGCAGAACTGCAGCTTGGCCGAAGCGTTGTTGGCGCTCTTCTTGATCAGCTCCATGGCGAAGGTCTTGGTTTCTTCGTCCTTGGCCTCCTCGAGGACTTCCAGGCCATTGACGATGGCGCCGACCGGGCTGATCAGGTCGTGACACACGCGCGAGCACAGCAACGCGGCGAGATCGAGCGCTTCGATGGACGAACCGGACATGGACTGGTCTCCGCTGGGCGTGCAGGCTGCCTTTATGGCGGCGAATCGCAGATAACTGCGTGCTTGGCGGGTGATACACCGCACCCGCGCCACCGCCAAGGACTGGCCGAGAACAAGGGTACTGCACGGCGTGACTGGTGGACTGGACATCACACCGCAGCTTGCGGAACAGCATCTCGATGCGCTGACAGACATCGTCGCGCGCGCCGCGGCGGTGACGCTGGCTACGCCTTTTCATTCGGTCGCGCGACGTATCAAGACCGACCTGACCCCGGTGACGGCGGCCGATGAGGCTTCAGAGGCGCTGATCGTCGATGGCCTTGCCCGCCTGCTGCCCGGCCTTCCGGTGATTGCGGAAGAAGGAGCGGCCCGCAAGCTTCCGCCAAGCCTCGGTTCGAGCTTCGTGATTGTCGATCCGCTCGACGGCACCCGCGAATTTCTGGCCGGCCGGGACGAGTTCACCGTGAACGTCGCGATCATCACTGGTGGCGTTCCGATCGCGGGCCTGATCGCGGCGCCGGCGCGCGGACTGTTGTGGCGCGGCATTGTCGGCCGTGGCGCCGAACGCCTGCATTTGCGGCTCGGATCGGGGCAAACCAGTGTGCTTGCAAAGGCCTACGGCCGCACCCCGATCCACACCCGCCCGGCGCCCGGACGTCTCACCGTGGCGACCTCGCGCAGCCACCTCGACGAAAACACCGAGGATTTCCTGGCGCGGCTGCCGCTGGCTAAGCGCTATCTGTGCGGCTCGTCGGTGAAGTTCTGTTACCTGGCCCAAGGCGAGGCCGACATCTATCCGCGGCTGTCGCCGACCCGCGAATGGGACGTGGCGGCCGGTTGCGCGATCCTCGCCGCTGCAGGTGGCTGCGTGACCACGCCGCAAGGCGGCCCGCTGCCATTTGGCCGATTGAAACAGAAGTTTCTGGTGCCCGGCTTCATCGCCATGGGCGACCCGTCGATCCAGGGTTCACTGCCGGCCGTAACGGCAAACTAAGCGATCAGCGTCCGATGCTCCGCGCGACCTCGGGCCACTTGCGCTCGGCGGTCTCGATGAACAGGCCGGGGTTGGCGATAAAAGCCACCCGCGCTGCATTATCGTAGAAGAGATAGAGCCTTCCGCCGGCGACCGCCCAGAACAGAGGATGGCCCGGCACCGAAGTGCCGCGGGCGATGGCTACCGGGTCGAAACCGCCAAAGCGGGGCGCATAGACCTCCGGATGGTCGACGAAGGCGGCCCGGTTGCCTTCGTTGACAAAGCGCCAGACGACGCCGTTTTGGCCGAATTCGGTGTCGGCGCGCCCGAGCCTCGGCTTCTTGTCGGTGAAATAAGACACCGGGTCGAAGCCGCTTAGCCCAAGACCGGTGTTGATATTGACCAAGGTCCTGTCGTCGATACCGGCCTCGGCGGCCGCCCGCGCCGCCATACCGCCGGCCAAAGCCAGTCCAAGCGAAACCACCAGGATCAGACGTGACTTCCGCTGTTGCCGTGCTGCCGTCATAGTCCTGGCAATAGATGTGAGCGATTCGGGAGCGTTTTCGCCGCCACATTACCGCCGCCGGCGTGAGCATTAAGTTAAGCCGGGTTGGGGAGCCTTCGTTACATGGAGCATTCGATGCGCGCCACATTGCGGTTTGCGGCCAGTGCGCTGTGCCTGCTTGGTTTGAGCGGTGGCCACGCCCTCGCCCAGGAACAAGTCGCGCCGTTTAAGTTTGCTCAAGCGCAGCCCATGCCGTCACCACCGCCGCCGGCACCGCAAGGCCGGCCGAACACCTTCGCACCCGGTGAATTGATCAACGAAGGCCACCGCTTTTTCGGATCGGTATCGCGCGGTCTGGCGGAGGTCGTCGAGAAGGCTGTGTCCCGCTGGGGTCAGCCCAACGGTTATATCCTCGGCCAGGAAGGCAGCGGCGCCTTTGTCGTCGGCCTGCGCTATGGCGACGGCAAGCTCTACACCAAGAATGCCGGCGACCGACGCGTGTTCTGGGAAGGCCCGTCGATCGGCTTCGACAGCGGCGGCGAAGGCGCCCGCACCATGATGCTGGTCTACAACCTGCCCGCGACCGAGGCGATCTATCAGCGGTTCGGCGGCATCGACGGCTCCGCCTATTTCATCGGCGGCTTCGGCATGACCGCGCTCGGCAATGGCGACATCGTCGTCGTACCCATCCGCTCAGGCGTGGGCCTGCGGCTCGGCGCCAATGTCGGCTATCTGAAGTTCACGCCCAACGCGACCTGGAACCCGTTCTGATCACGGGCACCGTTTATTAATTATCGAAAGCC
>CAITEM010000485.1 GCA_903891395.1 uncultured Hyphomicrobiales bacterium
ATGGATGCCGATGAAACGCGGCTGGTCCTTGAAATCGGTGGCGAGCGATGTGATCGGCAGCGTCGAGGTGTTGGAGGCGAAGATAGCCTTATCGCCGATCACCGCTTGTACCTTGGCGATGACGCCGGCCTTGATCTTGCGGTCTTCGAACACGGCTTCGATGATCAGATCGCAATCGGCGAGCGCAGTGTAGTCCGCGCTCGCGGTGATCATACCAAGCAGTTCGTCGCGCGCCGCGTTCTTCATGCGGCCCTTATTGACGCGGTCCGTAAGCGCCTTGTGCAGCGCCGCCTTGCCCTTGTCCGCGGTCTCCTGATCGCGGTCGACCAGCACGACCTGAAGGCCGGCGGCGGCGCTGACTTGCGCGATGCCGGCACCCATGAAGCCGGCGCCGATGACGCCGATCTTTTTGAGGTTGGTCGCCGGCTCCTTGGCCGGACGGCGCGCACCTTTGTTGAGATCCTGCATCGAGACGAACAGCGTGCGGATCATCGCCGCCGCTTCCGGCGAGCGCAAAATCTTGGCGAACCAGCGTGACTCGACGCGCAACGCGGTGTCGATGTCGAGTTGCAGGCCCTCGTAGACGACCTGGAGAATGGCGCGCGCGGCCGGGTAATTGTCGTAGGTCTCGCGACGGTAGATTGCGTTCGCCGCCGGGAAGGTCATCATGCCGGCTTTGGAATAGACCTGGCCACCAGGCAGCTTGAAGCCTTTCTCGTCCCACGGCTTGACCGCCTTGCCGCCGGCCTTGATCCATTCTTTGGAGGCTTTCACGAGATCCGCGGCGGGGACGACGGCGTCGATCAGCTTGGCGTTCTTGGCGCGGTCAACCGAGAGTTGGTCGCCCTTGAGCAGAAACTGCAGCGCGTCAGCCGGCTGCATCATGCGCGCTATGCGCTGTGTGCCGCCGGCTCCGGGAAACAGGCCAATCTTGATCTCGGGCAGGCCGACGCGGGTTTTCGGATTTTCCGAGGCGATGCGCTGATGACAGGCCAGCGCCAACTCGAAGCCGCCGCCCATCGCGGTACCATTGATCGCGCAGACCCACGGCTTGCCGGATTTCTCGATGCGCCGGTACAGCAGCGACAGCTTGCGGCTTTCCTCGAACACGAACGAGGCCGCGGCTTCCGCGCCTTCGTTCTTCATCATGCCGGCGTACATCGCCGCCATGCGCTCAAGCATCGTGAGATCAGCACCGCCGCAGAACGCGTCCTTGCCCGAGGTGATGACCGCGCCCTTGATCGCGGCGTCGGTCGTTACCTTATCGACGATGCCGTCGAGTTCACTAATGACGTCCATCGAGATGACGTTCATCGATTTGCCGGGCATGCCCCATGTGATGAGCGCAATGCCGTCGGCGTCGACGTCGAGTGTGAAGTTCGCCATGGAAGTGAGCTCCCTAAGATCAGTATGATTCGCCGGACTTGCGCGTATAGCGCCGGCTCGTGCCGTTGCGTTCAAACAGCATGTCAATATCGGGATAGGTGACTTTCTCTGACGGCTTGCGGGTGCCGACTTCGACGAACACAGCGTCGCGGTCGGACCGATTGATCAAGCAGTGGCCGTTGGGCACGCCGGCTTTCCAGCCAACAGCATCGCCGGGCTTGAGTACTGTCTCGCCGTCGTCCTCGCAGAGCACGACTTCGCCCTCCAGCATGTAGACGAATTCGTCCTCGCCGTGCTGCCAGTGACGCAACGACGAGGCCGCACCTGGCTTGAGCGTGCAGAGATTGACGCCGAACTGGTCGAGACCGGCGGCGTTGCCGAGCCGTTTGCGACTGCGGCCTTCCACGGCCTTGTTGAACGGCGCCGGATAACCGGTCGCGGTGTCGATGGCGATCTTGTCGATGTCGATCTTAGGCATTGCAGTCGCTCAGACGCGCTCGATGATGGTCGCAGTGCCCATGCCGGCGCCAATGCAGAGCGTGACCAGCGCCGTGGACTTGCCGGTGCGTTCGAGCTCGTCGAGCACGGTACCGAGGATCATGGCGCCGGTCGCGCCGAGTGGATGGCCCATGGCGATGGCACCGCCGCAGACGTTGATCTTGTCGTACGGAATATTGAGCGCCTGCATGTAGCGCAGCACCACCGAGGCAAAGGCCTCGTTGAGTTCGTAGAGATCGATGTCGCCGACCGACATGCCGGCCTTCTTGAGAACCTTCTCCGTTACATCAACAGGCCCGGTCAGCATGATCGCGGGTTCCGAGCCGATATTGGCAAAAGCCCTGATCTTCGCGCGCGGCTTCAGGCCGTTGCGCTTGCCGGCTTCGGCATTACCGATCAGCACCGCGGCGGCGCCATCGACAATGCCCGACGAATTGCCCGCGTGGTGGACATGGTTGACCGCTTCGATTTCCGGATAGCGCTGCACGGCTACCGCATCGAAGCCCGCCATCTCGCCCATCTGCACGAAGGACGGCTGCAAAGACGCGAGCGTCTGCATCGTCGTCGTCGGACGCATATGCTCGTCCTTGGCGAGGATGGTGAGGCCATTGACGTCCTTCACCGGCATCACCGAATTCTTGAAACGGCCCTCTTCCCAGGATTTCGCGGCGCGCTTCTGACTCTCGACCGCGTAGGCGTCGACATCGTCCCGCGAGAAGCCGTATTTCGTCGCGATCAGATCGGCGGAAATGCCTTGCGGCAGGAAGTAAGTTTCGACCGCGATCGAGGGATCGACCGGCCAGGCACCGCCCGACGCGCCGATGCCGACCCGGCTCATGGATTCGACACCACCGCCGATGACGAGATCGTGCTGACCCGACATGACTTCGGCTGAAGCAAAGTTCACCGCATCCAAACCCGAGGCGCAGAAGCGGTTGATCTGGATGCCCGGCACGCTGACGCCAAGACCCGCCACCAGCGCTGCGGCGCGGGCAATATCACCGCCCGCCTCGCCGACCGGATCGACGCAGCCGAGGACGACGTCGTCGAGCTCCTTGGTATCGAGCTTGTTACGGTCGCGGATGGCGGCCAGCGTCTGCGCCGCGAGATTGAGCGCGGTCACCTCATGCAGCGCGCCGTCGGCCTTGCCGCGCCCGCGCGGGGTGCGGACATGGTCATAAATGAATGCATCGGCCATATTGTTCTCCTGCGCAGGTCTAAAGGCTGCGCGCGATCAGCAGTTTCATGATCTCGTTCGTCCCCGCGTAGATACGCAGCACGCGGGCGTCGCGGTAGAGGCGCGAAATGGGATATTCGTCCATATAGCCGTAGCCGCCGAACAATTGCAGGCAGCGGTCGATCACGGTGGCCAAGGTGTCGGTGAGGCGGTATTTGGCCATCGAGGCGGTCACGGTATCGAGTTTTCCCTCAACGTGCTGGCCGATGCAATGATCGAGAAACACTTTGGCGATGGTGGCGTCGGTCTTGCAGGCGGCAAGCTCGAACTGGGTATTCTGGAACTCGATAATCGGCTTGCCGAAGGCCTTGCGCTGCTTGGCGTAGTCGATGGTTAGCGCCAGCGCTCGCTCCATCATGGCCACCGCGTGCACCGCGACGATGAGACGCTCCTGCGGCAATTCCTTCATCAACTGATAGAAGCCTTGCCCTTCTTCGGTGCCGAGCAGCGCCTCGGCGGGCAGCTTCACGTCGTCGAAAAACAATTCCGAGGTGTCGGCCGAATCCATGCCGAGCTTCTTGAGCTTGCGGCCGCGGCGGAAGCCCTGCGCGTCGTCGGTCTCAACCACCAGCAGCGATACGCCCTTGGAGCCGGCGGCCGGATCAGTCTTGGCGACGACGATGACGAGATTGGCGTGCTGGCCGTTTGTGATGAAGGTCTTGGCGCCGTTGAGAACGTATCCGTTGCCGGATTTCTCCGCCTTGGTGCGCACGCCTTGCAGATCGGAGCCGGTGCCGGGCTCGGTCATGGCGATGGCGCCGACCAGTTCGCCGGTCGCCATCTTCGGCAGCCAACGCTGCTTCTGTGCTTCGGTGCCGTAATGCAAAATGTACGGCGCGACGATTCCAGAATGCAACGGCGCGCCGAAATCATCGAACCCGGCGAGCGAGAATTCGCGATTGATCACGGCCTCATGGGCGAAGCTGCCGCCGGAGCCGCCATACTCTTCCGGCATCGCGGCGCAGAGCAGACCGGCGGCCCCGGCCTTGTCCCAGACCTCGCGCTCATACAGGCCGGCATCGTGCCAGCGGTCGATCTGGGGCGCGAATTCATCGCCGATGAAGCGCCGCGCCTGCTCTTCCAGCAGGACGAGGTCCTCGGTCATCCACGACGGCCGCGGGACGTTGAGGGCATCCATTGTGAGCGTTTCCCGGACGACTCAGCTTCGGCAGCGACAATAGAGGGACGGGCGGCGGTACGCGAGTGGGTGCAAACGGGCAACCCATCTGGATCGACAACCATTGCGATGATACCATTTTGGGCCGGATACAATCATGACAGATCAAGCGGATAGCTCTTCGAGCGGCCAGACCGACTCGCGTGCGGCCTGGCTGCGGCTGGCTGTCGCCGTGGCGCTGAGCACGCTCGGCGGCGCCGGCATGTGGTCGTTCATGGTGGCGCTGCCGGCCATCCAGGCGGATTTCGGCATCGGCCGCGGCGAGGCTTCCCTGCCCTTCACGCTGGCGATGGTCGGCTTTGCCTGCGGCGGTGTGCTGATGGGCAAACTCGCCGACCGCTTTGGCATCGCGACGCCGCTGACGTTCGGCACGCTACTGCTGGCCGCCGGCTACGCCGCGGTCGGCCGGTCGTCGAGCGTCTGGCAGGTGGCGCTGTCCCACGGTCTGCTGATCGGGCTCGGCTGCTCGGCGACCTTTGGGCCACTGATGGCCGACACCTCGCACTGGTTCGTGCGCCGCCGCGGCATCGCCGTAGCGATTGCCGCCGCCGGCAACTACCTCGCCGGCACGATCTGGCCGCCGATCGTACAGCACTTCATCGCCGCTTATGGCTGGCGGGGGACGCACACGGGCATGGGCCTGTTCCTGCTCGTGACCATGCTGCCGCTGGTGTTCCTGCTGCGCAAACGCATCGTGCATCACCACGACCCGGCGTCCTCGGCGGCGCTGGCGAAACGCCAGGCCGAGAGTCCGTTCTCGCCCATGACGCTGCAGGTGCTGTTGCTGATTGCCGGCGTTTCCTGTTGCGTGGCGATGTCGATGCCGCAGGTTCACATCGTCGCCGATTGCGGCGACCTCGGTTACGGCGTGGCGCGGGGCGCCGAGATGCTGTCGCTGATGCTCGGCTTCGGCATCGTCAGCCGCGTCGCCTCCGGTTTCATCGCCGACCGCATCGGCGGCGTACGCACGCTGCTGCTCGGCTCGGTGCTGCAAGGCGTGGCACTGGTGATGTACCTGTTCTTCGACGGCCTGATGTCGCTCTACGTGATCTCGGCGCTGTTCGGCCTGTTCCAGGGCGGCATCGTGCCGAGTTACGCCATCATCGTGCGCGAATATTTTTCGCCCAAGGAAGCTGGCACGCGCGTCGGCCTCGTGCTGATGGCCACGCTCTTGGGGATGGCGCTAGGCGGCTGGATGTCGGGTGTGATCTTCGACGTTACCGGTTCCTATCAGGCGGCATTCCTCAACGGCATCGGCTGGAACCTGGTCAACGTCACGATCATGACTTGGCTGCTGGTGCGCTCGCGCCGCGCGCCGAGGTTTGCCGCCGCCCTTTAATTTGTGACATATGAACTCTGGGCGGTGACGCTTTGTCACGGCACAAAGGACGCGACGGCTACTTATCCGGGAATTAGCGGTAGTCTCGCGTGTGAATGTCGGGTACTAGACATAGCGACGAAGGCACCACGCTTGAGTCGCCGGAATGCGGATAGGACTTTGGAATGGAATTCGCAGTCGCGCGGCCGGACGTTGTCCGATCGATCAGCCAGCGGTGGTTGCTCAAGTTTTGGAAGCGGCATCGTAGCAGCAACGACGGCGTTCCACCGTGGCAAGCCGTCGAAGCAGAGAACCTGTCGCGTATCGCGGAGAATCTGAGCTTTCTGGAAGTAACAGGCGATGGCGCAATGAAGCGCTTTCTGATTCGCCAGCACGGCTCCGGTGTGGCGAAAGTGTACGGCTCGGATTGCCGCGGGAGGTATCTGGATGACGTCATTCCGCGTGAACGTCATCCAACCGGATTGATGCCCTACTACCGAGTCTTCAGCACCGCCACACCGGTCTACACAATCTGCGACGTGAAGGACAAAGACGGCCGGCTCATCATGTTCGAACGGCTGATGCTGCCATTCAGCAACAGTGGCAGCGCGGTCGACCGCATCATCTCCGCGTTCGAGTTCATCTGCGAGGACGGTTCTTTCGACACCAGCGCCCTGGTCAAGTTGCAGCAAGGCGCCACGACACTGCGTCTATGCGCCATGATCGAGGCGCAGTCGGCGGTTTAAACCGGACTCGGCTCGCTAAAACGCTTCCGCCGGCAATTCCATGATCGAGCCGGCACCGGACTGGATGCGTACGAGGTGCGTCGCGGTTTCCGGCAGCATGCGCTCCATGAAGAAGCGCGCGGTAACGAGCTTGGCGGCAAAGCGCGCATCGGCGCCGTTGCCCATCTTGGCATTGGCGGCTTCGGCGATTTTGCACCACATGTAACCGAGCGCGACCAGACCGAACATGTGCATGTAGTCGGTGGCGCCCGCGCCTGCATTGTCGGGCTTCGCCATCGCGTTCTGCATGAACCACATCGAGGCCTGCTGCAGATGGCCGAGCGCGACGCCAAGCGGCGTCACCAGCGGCTTCATCTTGTCGTCGGCACTCATTTCCTTGACGTAGGTCGTGACCTCGCCGATGAACGCCATCAGCGCGCGGCCGCCGTCCTTGCCGAGCTTGCGGCCCACCAGATCGAGCGCCTGGATGCCGTTGGCCCCTTCATAAATTTGAGCAATACGGGCGTCGCGCACAAACTGCTCCATGCCGTGCTCGGCGATGTAGCCGTGGCCGCCGAACATCTGCTGCGCCATCACGGTATTGGCAAAACCGGTGTCGGTGCACACGCCTTTCACCACCGGCGTCAGCAAGCCCATGAAATCGTCGGCGCTCTGGCGTTCTTTTTCATCCTGCGAGCGATGCGCGATATCGCCCTTGAGCGCGGTCCACAGCACCAGCGCACGCGCCGCTTCGTTGAAGGCACGGATCGTCATCAGCGTGCGGCGCACGTCCGGATGCACGATGATCGGATCGGCGGGCTTGTCGGGAAACTTGGCACCGGAAATGGCGCGGCCCTGTAGGCGATCCTTGGTATAGATCGCGGCGTTCTGATAGGCGACCTCGGACTGCGCGAGGCCTTGCACGCCAACGCCAAGCCTTGCCTCGTTCATCATGGTGAACATTGCTGGCAGGCCGCGATTTTCGATGCCGACCAGCCAGCCGGTGGCGCCGTCGTAATTCATGACGCAGGTCGAATTACCATGAATGCCCATCTTCTCTTCGATGGAGCCGCACGACACGCCGTTCTGCTGGCCGACCGAACCGTCGTCCCTGACCAGAAATTTTGGCACGACGAACAGCGAAATTCCTTTGGTGCCGGCTGGTGCGCCTTCGATGCGCGCCAACACCAGATGAATGATATTGTCCGACATGTCGTGTTCGCCGGCCGAGATGAAGATCTTGGTGCCGGAAATCTTGTAACTGCCGTCGCCCTGCGGCATCGCCTTGGTCCGCAACAGGCCCAAGTCCGTACCGCAATGCGGCTCGGTGAGGTTCATGGTGCCGGTCCAGACGCCCTGCACCATCTTTGGCAGATATTTGGTTTTCAACTCCTGCGACGCGTGCGTCAGCAGCGCGGCGATAGCGCCTTGCGTCAGACCGGGATACATGGCGAAGGCCATGTTGGCCGAGCACAGCAACTCGTTGACCGCGACGGTCACGGTGGCGGGCAATGCCTGGCCGCCATATTCCTCCGGCACCGAGATGCCGATCCAGCCGCCATCGATAATCTGCTTGTAGGCTTCCTTGAAACCCTTCGGCGTCGTTACCTTGCCGTCGGCATGGCGAACGCAGCCTTCCGTGTCGCCGACGCGATTGAGTGGGGTCAGCACCTCTTCACTGAATTTGGCGGCTTCGCCGAGAATCGCTTCGATCACGTCGGGCGAGGCGTCGGCAAAACCCGGCAGATTGCCATAACGATCGAGATGAAGAACGTCGTTGAGCAGAAACAACGTCTCTTCCACCGGCGCTTTATAGGTCGGCATAGCTTCCCCCTTTTACAGCCGGACGCCGGCAAGCCAGCGCGTTAACGATTCGTTAACTAAAGGCCGGTTGCGACCGATTTGTGGTCGCGTTTCCCCCGCAACAAGCCCTGAGGATGACGCAGGCCGCTTACAACCGCGTTAAGGGCTCGAGGCGACGGCTATGCGCGGAAATTGCCGTTAAAATCCGGCACTTCGGTCAAACGTTAACGGCCTGTTTACCGCAAACGTTAAAAAGTCAGTGCGTGGACTGAGAACCGCGCCCGTCTCCACCTGTCCTTAACGAAGCGCGGTTCCACGAGAGTCGATGTCGGCTCTTTGCCCCTCCACCTCGAATGTGGGTGAGCATGAAATTCGGCGTTCCCTGGAGTGTAAAAGGCATACGACCGGAAGCGCGCGAGACCGCGAGAGAAGCCGCGCGCCGCTCCGGCATGTCTTTGGGCGAATGGCTGAACACGGTCATCCTGCATCAAGCGGCCGAAGACACGTCGGACTACGACGATGACGAAGTCGACAGCCACGAACTTTCCGCCGTCAATCAACGCCTCGACGATCTGACGCGGCGCATCGAGCATTTCGCCAAGGCAGCGCCGGCGCGTGCGCAGAAGCGCGATCCCGACGACAGCGCCCAGATCGCGGAACTGATCAATCGCCTCGACAAGCGGCTCGACCATTTCGTCAATTCGTCGCGGCCGGTCCACGCGCCGCCGATCCAGCCGGCCATGCAGCCGATGCTGCACCCGGCCATGCAGCCATACGTGCCGCAGCCGGAGCAGCAGTATGCGCCGCAGCCTATTCCTCAACATCCGCAGCAATACGCGCCGCAGTCACAGTCTTTTCCGCAACATCTGCCGCCGGTGCCCAGTATGCGCATGCCGCCGGCGCTCGATATGGCGGTCGCCGAGATCGCCGCGCGCCAGCGTACGCTGAATGGTCAGCCGCAAACACAGCCGGTCGCCCCCGCGCCGCAACGCCAGCCCGCCATGATGGGCGCCCCTGTCCACCCGCCGCAGCCATCCCCGGCGCTGATGCCGATGCCGACTCAGGATCTGTCGGGCCTCGAGGATCAACTCCGCCGAATCACGAATCAGATCGAGACCCTGCACAAGCCGGGCGTCGAGGAAGCCATCAACGCGCTGCGCGGCGAGCTTGGCGACATCAGCCGCGCCCTCACCGACGCGATGCCGCGCCAGGCGATCGACATGATCGAGCAGCAGATTCAGGGCTTGAATCATCGCATCGCCGAAGGCCGCCAGGCCGGTGTCGATGCCGGCGCGCTGTCGGGCGTGGAACACGGCCTGGCCGAAGTGCGCGACGCGCTGCGCGGCCTGACGCCGGCGGAAAATCTGGTCGGCTTCAACGACGCAGTCGCGGGCCTTGCCCACAAGATCGATCTGATCGTGGCGCAAAAAGATCCCGAGCAACTGCATCAGCTTGAGCACGCCATCACCACGCTGCGCGACATGGCGACTCACGTCGCCTCGACCGACGCGGTCACCGGCCTCGCCCAGCATGTCGAACAACTGGCCGAACGCGTCGAACATCTGGCCGCCGCCGCGACCGGCAGCGATGCGCTCAACAATCTCGAGCACCGTATTTCCGCATTGGCCGACGCGTTGGCCGAGCGTTCGCAGAGCGGCGGCAATGTGCCGCCGCTGCTGGAATCGCTGGTGCATTCGCTGTCCGACAAGATCGAAATGATCCAGCAGTCGCGCGGCGACAATATCGCCTCGCAGCACCTCGAGGATCAGATCGTGGCGCTGGTGCAGCGTCTCGACGCGTCCGATCACCGCCTCGGCCATCTCGAAGCAATCGAGCGCGGCCTCGCCGATCTTCTGGTCCACATCGAAGAGATGCGGGCCAACAAGGACAGCGACGCCATTCGCGCCGATCATTCGCCGGTCGTCGACGATCTCAAGCAGGACATGGCTCGCACGCAGGACGCGTTGCAGCAGGTCAATGGTACGCTCGGTACGCTCGTCGACCGCCTGGCGATGCTCGAAAGCGGCATGCGCTCCGGCGAAAACGGCATGCGCGGCGGCGAAAGCCGCAAGCGTCCGGTCAGCGACGAAGAATTCATCGAGGCGAGCAAGCCGATCGGCAGGGTCGCGGTCCGCATGGTCAGCGATCCGCAGCCGGCTTCGCGACCGCCGGTCGCCGCCGCGCCGCAGCCGGCGCCCCTGGTCGCGCCGCAACAGCCACAGCCTTACGTGCAGGTGCAGCCGCAAGTTCAACAGCCGGCGCCGCATCAGGTTCAGCAATACGTCGCGCCGCCCGCCCCGCCGCCAGTACCGCAACCGGCGCCGCCAGCCCCGGCCGCGAAGCGCCTGCCCCCGGCGGGCAACCTGCCGATCAATCCCGATTTGCCGCCCGATGAGCCGCTCGAACCCGGCTCCGGCCCGCCGAAGTTCCGCGCCAACCCGGGCGCGCGCATCGCTGCGTCCGAAGCGGCCCTCGGTGGTGCTGGCCCCAGTGCAGCCGGCTCCGCCGGCGGTAAATCCGGATTCATCGCCGCCGCCCGCCGCGCCGCCAATGCCGCGACGCAAAGCGCGCCCGACCGCGCGCCGCCGCCCGACGTGCTCGATCTGGAAGATCCCGACGCGCCATCGCTGCGCGGCAAGATGATGAAGCGGGTGAAGTCGCTGTTCATCGCCGCCAGCGTCGTCGCCGTCGTGGTCGGTGGCATCCAGATCAGCGGTACCTTCTTCAATTTCGGCAAAGGCGACGCCGTTAAAACCGCCGCCTTCACAAACACCCCGCCGGATGACGACACGTCCGACACAACGGGCAGCATCGACACGCCGCAGACGGCCGCGCCGTCGCAAATGATCAATCCGCTTGCGCCGGCGAAGCTGCCGGACATGTCGCCGCTCGCTTCCGCCGCGCCGCAGGCGCCGGCCCGCGCCGCGCCGACCGATTTCAACGCGCCGCAGAGCCTGCCGTCGCTGCTCAGCCCGCCGATCATCAACACCCAGCCTGTCGCTGCCAGAAATGACGTTACTAGTTCGATCCAGAATCCGGCCGCCGCGCGATCGCCGGTCAGCCTGCCGACGACTGAGCCGGCCGGCGACCGTTTGCCGGCCGCCATCGGCGGCAACAAATTGCGCAGCGCGGCTGTCGCCGGTGACGGCGCGGCGGCTTATGAAATAGCGCTTCGCTACGCCGAAGGCCGCGGCGTTCCGGTCAGCTTGGAAGAAGCCGCGCGCTGGTATGAGAAGGCCTCGGCCAAGGGCATTGCCCCGGCTCAGTTCCGTTACGCCAGCCTGCTGGAAAAAGGCCAGGGCGTGAAGAAGGACGTGGTCGCCGCGCGCAAGCTCTATCTCTCCGCCGCCGCCAAGGGCAACGGCAAGGCCATGCACAATCTCGCGGTGCTGTACGCCGAAGGCATCGACGGCAAGCCGGACTACGTCAACGCCGCGCAGTGGTTCCGCAAAGCGGCGCAGCGCGGCATCGCCGACAGCCAGTACAATCTCGGCGTGCTCTGCGCCCGCGGCCTCGGCACCGAAAAGAACCCGGCCGAATCCTACCAGTGGTTCTCGCTGGCCGCCGCCCAGGGCGACAAGGAATCCGCCAAGAAGCGCGACGAAATCGCCGCCCGCATGGACGACGACCAGCGCGAGGCCGCCGAACGTGCGGTTGCGAACTTCGCGATCGAGCCGCAGCCGTCCGACGCGATCTCGGTGCCCGAACCGGCCGGCGGCTGGGATGGCGTCAGCGCCGCCACACAGCCGCGGGCCAAACCACGCCAGGTTGGACCGCTGTCGTTGGGCTATCTCGAGCCGGCCAAGCGCTGATCGGCGCGCGGCCGCACGCCGCGCGTTAAGGCCGATCCGAAAATTCAGTTGCAAAAGTCACAGCGCCTGAGATTTTGCAGCAGTATCGCTGACGATTCACCGCGCGATGGTGTTAACACGGTGAGGCGATTACCGGCGGCGCGAGCCGGTGTCCCAAGCCATTGGCCTCGAAAGCCGGACCACGCCGCTTGCAAATCTACCTGCCAATCGCCGATCTGCCCGTTAACATTTTCCTCGTTCTGGGGATGGGGCTCGCGGTCGGTTTCATCTCCGGCATGTTCGGCATCGGCGGCGGCTTCCTGATGACGCCGCTCTTGATTTTCATCGGCATCTCGCCCGCGGTCG
>CAITEM010000486.1 GCA_903891395.1 uncultured Hyphomicrobiales bacterium
GTCAACGACAAGGGCCAGGTGTTCCTGCAGAATGCCGAAATCAAATCCGAGGATCTGGTCGCCAAGCTGCAGGCCGTCGCCGAAGCGCGCGGCGGCAACGAAGCCCGCGTCTATGTGCGCGGCGACAAGAAGGTCGATTACGGCACGATGATGCAGGTGATGGGCAGGCTTTCCGGCGCCGGCTTCCACCGCGTCGCGCTGGTCACAGAGTTCGAGCAGGGCTCGAATAAATAACGATGCAGATGCGTACCGCCTCAGTGATCTCGACGGCCCTGCACGCGGCGGTGCTGCTGTTCGCGGTGGTGACGTTCACGGGCAAGTCGCTGGAAGCAACCCCCGTCGAGGCGCTGCCGGTCGATTTCGTCAGCGAAAAAGATTTCTCCGAGATGACCAAGGGCGTCAAGGACGCGCCCAAGCCAGACAAGCCAAAGCCGCTGGTCGAGAAGATCGATACGCCCAAACCTGTCGAGATGCAGGCGCCGAAGATCGACAAGAAGGAAATCGCGCCGACCGCGGAAAAGCCGCCCGAGCCCAAACCGCCGGAGCCCAAGAAAGAAGCCAAGGTCGAGCCGGAAAAGCCGGCGCAGGAAACGCCGAAGCCCGATCCGATCGCCGACAAGATCAAGCAGCCGGACAAGCCGAAGCAGGAAACCAAAGTCGAGCAACCGAAGAAGCCCGACAAGCCCGAGAAGAAGCAGCCGAAATTCGATGCGAGCAAGATCGCGGCGCTGATCGACAAGCGTGAGCCGACCCGCAGCGCCGCCACCGGCAGCGAGTTGAGTTCGGCGCCGTCGATGGGCACGCCTTCGGGCATGGCCGCGCAACTGTCGCAGTCTGAAATCGATGCGTTGCGCGCGCGGTTGATGGCTTTATGGAATCCGCCGATCGGCGCGCAGGATGCCAACGGCGCGCAGATCGTCATCCGCATTCGTTTCAAGCGTGACGGCACGCTCGAGATCGGCCCGCAGGTTCTTACCAGCGGCAGCGGCGTTCTGTTCAACGCCATGCGTGACAGCGCGGTGCGCGCCGTGTTGGTGGGCCAGCCTTATACGATGCTGCGGCCCGATCATTACGACACCTGGAAAGAAATCGACTTCACCTTCGACACCAAAGAAATGTTCCACGATATTCCTGTGAGACGCCCCTTATGACAAATCATTTCATGTTCAACCGCCGCAGCCTGCTCGCAGGCGCGGGTGCCGGAACGCTTGTGGCGCTGGCGCCGCGCAAAGCCGGCGCCGCGCTGAAGCTCGACATCACGCAGGGCAATCCGCAGCCGATGCCGATCGCGCTGCCCGATTTCGTCGGCGGCGGTCCGGGCGAAGTCGATGTCGCGCGCAACGTCACCGGCGTGATCGCCAATAATCTGGCGCGCAGCGGTTTGTTCGCGCCGATCAATCAGCAGGCCTACACCGAAAAGATCACGAACTCCGACGCGGTGCCGCGCTTTCCCGACTGGCGCGTCATCAACGCGCAGGCGCTGGTCACCGGCCGCATGACGCGGCAGGGCGACGGTCGCCTGAAGGCTGAATTCCGGCTGTGGGACGTGTTCGCCGGCCAGCAGCTCGACGGCAAACAGTATTTCACCACGCCCGACAACTGGCGTCGCATCGCCCACATCATCTCCGATGCGATTTATGAACGTCTCACCGGTGAGAAGGGCTACTTCGACAGCCGCATCGTCTTCATCGACGAGACCGGCCCGAAAGACCGGCGCGTCAAGCGCCTCGCCATCATGGATCAGGACGGCGCCGGCGTGCGCTATCTGACGCGCGGTGACGATCTGGTGCTGACGCCGCGTTTCAATCCGTCGACGCAAGAGATCACGTATATGTCCTACGGGCAGGAAGGCCCGCGCGTCTATCTGCTCAACATCGAAACCGGCCAGCGCGAGATCGTCGGCAATTTCCCAGGCATGACGTTCGCACCGAGATTTTCGCCGGACGGCCAGCGCGTCATTCTCAGTCTGCAGCAAGGCAGCAACGCCAACTTGTTCGTGATGGATCTGCGCTCCAAGCAAACCACGCGCCTTACCGACACGCCAGCGATCGACACCGGCCCGTGCTACTCGCCGGACGGCCGCAGCATCTGCTTCGAAAGCGATCGCGGCGGCACGCAGCAGATCTACGTGATGCCGGCGACCGGCGGCGCGGCGCAGCGCATCAGCTTCGGTGAAGGCCGGCACTCGACGCCGGTGTGGTCGCCGCGCGGCGCCTACATCGCCGTCACGAGCCAGGCCGCCGGCGGTTTCGGCATCGGCATTCTCAAACCCGACGGCTCCGGCGAGCGGCTGCTCACGCAGGGCTTCCACAACGAAGGTCCGACCTTCGCGCCGAACGGCCGCGTGCTGATGTTCTTCCGCGATCCGGGGCAGGGCCCGTCGCTCTTTACGATCGACGTCACCGGCCGAAATGAACTGAAGGTGCCGACGCCGTCGCTGGCGTCCGATCCGGCCTGGTCGCCGCTGCTTTCATAGTTCCGACATTTGAGAAAGGCGGCGGGGCGAAACCGCGTCTCACCCCCGCCATATTCACCGGCTCTTAACCATGACAAATGGTTTCGCCGGTCGAGACAGTTTTACCGGTCTCTCGCAAGGTTCCATCAAGGTTGATGGAAGGTTCGCTTAACGAACGTCCTGTTATCACTAGTCCGAACGCAAGCGCGCGATCCTGTCGGTCGCGCCAGGCAAATTAAGTCCGGTCAGTGCGTGACAATGGAGTAACCGGAATGATCGATACGAAACAGACGATGCGTGGCTTCAAGTTCGCGGCGTTGTTCGCCGCAGCTCTGGCGATGTCGGCTTGCGCCAAAAACGGCGAAGACGGCGCGCAGGCCAACGCCGCGGGCCAGGCGACGCCGGGCAGCCAGCAGGACTTCGTGGTCAATGTCGGCGACCGCGTGTTCTTCGAAACCGATTCATCCGAGCTCACGCCGCAGTCGCGCGCGACGCTCGACAAGCAGGCGCAGTGGCTCAACAACTATAGCCA
>CAITEM010000487.1 GCA_903891395.1 uncultured Hyphomicrobiales bacterium
CTCAACGAATTGTCCGACACCACGCCGGTGCTGGTGAATCTCAAGCCGGTCGGCAACGGCTATATGGAGGATTTTTTCGCCGCCGGCGGCATGGGCGCGCTGATGCGCGAGTTGAAGGACCTGCTGCATCTCGATGTCATGACGGTGACAGGCGAGACGCTCGGCGAGCGGCTGAACTTCGACAGCGCCGACTGGGTCGACCGCACCATTATCGCCGCGCGCAACAAGCCGCTGGAGCCGGTCGGCGGGCTGGTGGCGCTGTTCGGCAATCTGGCGCCACAGGGCGCTATCCTCAAACGCTCGGCCGCCGATGCCAATCTGTTCGAGCTTGAGGGCAGGGCGGTGGTGTTCACGTCGCTTGCCGATCTCGCCGCGCGCATTGACGATCCCAATCTCGACGTCGAGGCCAATGATTTCCTGGTGCTGCAGAATGCTGGGCCGCATTCGGAATCGGCTATGCCGGAAGCGGGCTATCTGCCGATTCCGAAAAAGCTCGCCACCAAAGGTGTGAAGGACATGGTGCGAATTTCCGATGCCCGCATGAGCGGCACGGCCTTCGGCACCATCGTACTCCATGTGACACCGGACTCTGCCTCCGGCGGCCTGCTCGGCCTTGTGCGCAATGGCGACCGCATCAAGCTGTCGGTCAAGGATCGCAGCATCAATTTGCTCGTCGATGAGGCGGAGCTCAAAAAGCGGGCAGCCGTCGTGAGGCCGGTGGTGGAAGTTCCATCCCGGGGCTACGCGCGGCTTTACCAAAAGGAAGTCCTCGGGGCCGATGAGGGCTGCGATTTTGCATTTCTTAAGCCCCAGTGAATCCCACAACGGAATACCGCCAATTAGAAAGTTCCCGTTCACACCTTCGTAGTGATAGGGGCCGAATTACAGCCGTCCGGCGGATGCATTAACGCGGCCTGCAACTCCCAAACGTTACGTTACCGCCTATCGACCGGCGCCACGGCCTCCTGCCGGTCCAACAGGCGGCGTCATGCTTCGCGTCTTCAACTGCCTCGAGATGCAACACGATTGGCGGCTGGTTGCGCTTGCCGGTCTCGTTTGCTTTTTGGTCAGCGTCGTCGCGGTCAGTCTGTTGAACCGGACACCCGCTTTGCGCGGCCGCGCGCGCATTGGATGGCTGTTAACGGCGGGCTTTGCCACGGGCTCGGGCGTTTGGGCGACGCATTTCATTGCGATGCTGGCTTTCGATCCGGGCATTCCGGTCGCCTTCGATATCGGTCTCACCGTTGTTTCTCTTCTCGTTGCCGTCGCCGTCACGTCGGCTGGGCTTGCCATCGCGGTGGACGGTGAGGCGCGATGGAGCGCTCTTTTAGGCGGCGCCATTGTCGGCGCCGGCATCGCCTGCATGCACTATCTCGGCATCGCCGGGCTTCGCATGCCGGGCGTGATTGTATGGGCGCCCGATCTGGTCGTTGCCTCGATTGTCCTCGGCATCGTCTTGGGCGCCGCCGCGTTGGAAATGGTGATACGAAGCCAAACGGTGTCCGGAAAGGTCGCCGCGGCCGGCGTTCTGGCGCTTGCAATCATCTCGCATCATTTTGTCGCCATGGCCGCCGCCGGCGTCATTCCTGGCTACTCCTATGAGATGGAGTCCGGAACGCTTGCGCCGCCGTCGCTCGCCGTCGTGGTCGCTCTTGTAACCGCTGTGGTGCTGGCCCTTTGCATGGTCGGTATGTGGTCGGACCGCCGCCGCCGTGACGAGCTTAACGAACGCACCCGGTGGCTCGATGCCGCCATCGACAACATGATCCAGGGGCTGTGCATATTCGATGCGCAGAACCGGCTCATGGTGTGGAACGAGCGCTACCGTTCGATGTATAATATTCCGCCGGACAAGATCTGGCGCGGCTGCACGGTTCGCGATCTGCTCGACGCCCGCATTGCGGCTCGCGTATTTCCGCTCGATCCGGTGGGCTACGCCGCTGAATTGGATGCCGCGCTCGAACGGGGTGAGGCATTTACGCTCAACATCGAGTTGGCGGACGGCCGCATCATCCATGTCGTCAACAGCCCGACGAAAAATGGCGGCTGGGTGGCGACCCACGAAGACATCACCGAGCGTAAGATCGCCGAGCGCGAGTTGGAAGGCGCCCGCGCATTTCTCGACACCATCATCGAGAACGTGCCGTCCCCGATCATCGTCAAGGCGTTGCCCAGCCGGCGCTACCTTCTCGTCAACCGGGCCGCCGAGACCTATCTCGGCATCAAGCGCGACGCCATGCTCGGCCAGACGGCTCAAGATTTCCTGCCAGCCGCCACGGCAGAGATGATCGACGTGCATGATTCCAGGCTCGTCGAGAGCGGCAAATCGTATTTCTTTGACGAACACGCTATAGTGACTCCCGGCAATGGCACGCGCATCGCAACGGCGACACGGCTGCCGCTGTTCGGCGCGGACGGAAAGCCGCAATATCTGGTGAGCGTGGTCAACGACGTTACCGATCGTAAACGCAGCGAGCAGCGTATTGCGCGCATGACGCACTTCGACACGCTCACGGACCTGCCGAATCGTGCGGCATTCAATTCGTGTATCGCCGCCACACTGGATCTGGCGGCCGCATCGGGCGACAGCTTTGCGCTGTTGTCGATTGATCTCGATCGCTTCAAGGCGGTCAACGATGTGTTCGGCCATTTGGTCGGCGACGGGCTATTACGGGAAGTGGCCCAACGAATGGCGACGGCCTGTCACGGCGCATTTCTCGCGCGGATCGGCGGCGATGAATTCGCGGTGATCACGCCGACCGGACCGCAACCGGCAAGCGCCGAAGCATTGGCGGCACGCCTCAATGCGGCTTTCGACAGCGACGTGGTGGTCGAAGGCCATGCGTTGCAGGTGGACTTGACCATCGGCGTCGGCGTCTTTCCGCAGGATGGTACCGACGTCTCCACGCTGGTCGCCAACGCCAACGCCGCCTTGTTCCGCGCCAAAGCGGAGGCGCGGGGTTCGGTTCGGTTCTTTGAGTTGACGATGGACAAGCAATTGCGCGAGACGCGGGCGCTTCAGGAAGATCTGAGGCTTGCGATCCAGCGCGACGAAATCAAACTGCATTATCAGCCGCAGGCCAATATCGACGGCACCGTCACAGGCTTCGAGGCGCTGGTGCGCTGGTATCATCCCCGTCAAGGGTTGGTGCCGCCGGACGTCTTCATTCCGCTGGCGGAGGAGAACGGGACCATCGTCGCGCTTGGCGAATGGGTGCTGCGCACTGCGTGCCGGGAAGCGGCGTCCTGGCCGCGGCCAATGAACATCGCCGTCAATCTTTCGCCGGTACAATTCCGGCATGGCGATTTGCCGAATCTGGTGCACCAGATCCTGCTAGAGACCGGGCTGTCGCCGAAGCGGCTGGAACTGGAAATCACCGAAGGCGTGCTGATCCGCGATTTCAACCGTGCGGTGGCGATGTTGCGGCGATTCAAGAATCTGGGCGTCCGGACCGCGATGGATGATTTCGGCACCGGCTATTCATCCTTGTCCTATCTGCAGTCGTTTCCGTTCGATAAGATCAAGATCGACAAAGCCTTCATCAACAATCTCGACCACAGCCAGCAGTCGGCCACCATCATTCGCGCCGTTATCGCGTTGGGCCGGGGGCTCAATGTTCCCGTTTTGGCGGAAGGCGTCGAAACCGAGGAGCAGCTCAAATTTCTCGCGGCCGAAGGCTGCAACGAAATCCAAGGCTATCTTATCGGCCGGCCGCTGCCGATTGCCGATTATGCGTCAATCGTCGGACGAACGCCGGCGGCCGGCAAGCCGATGCTGAAGGTCGTCGGCAAGGCGGGTTGAACGCGAAAGCGCTGAGGGCCGGTACTGCCGGCCGGCAGATCGCTCCACAGCCCGGTCTTTGCAAAGAACGCTGGCTCGTCATCGGGGAGTTGATGGTGCTGCCACACAGGATCGAACTGTGGACCTCCTCATTACCAATGAGGTGCTCTACCACTGAGCTACGGCAGCGATGTCCGCGCGTGAGGCGTTTGGCCCGGCGCGAACGCGGCGGAAACTGCCATACGACCCCCATCGGCGCAAGGCAAAGCCTGCTTGCGAAGCGCGATGGCGCGCGGATAATGCCGGCATGACTAAAGCCGGCGATAACGACAAGAAACCCAGCAAAAAAGGCAGCCGAACCGACCGCCTGGCCGCCGCGTTACGGCAAAATTTGCGCCGCCGCAAGGGACAGGAGCGCCAGCGGGGTGCAGCCGCTGTGTCCGGGGCGGGTCCCGTGCCGAATCCGGAGCCTAAAGGCTCCTGATCGAGAACCGAGGTCCCGACTTTCGCCTTATTCGGGCGGTGAGGGTGGTAACCCTGCAACGGATTGCTATTTGCAGGCGGCTGGCCGGCGGGCCATATCAGGGCACGCGCATCTAGAGCCGGTACCGGGGCGAGCAAATGGATCGAATTCGTATTGTCGGCGGACAGCGCCTGAACGGCAGCATTCCGATTTCGGGCGCCAAGAACGCCACGCTGCCGCTGATGATCGC
>CAITEM010000488.1 GCA_903891395.1 uncultured Hyphomicrobiales bacterium
CGCTGCCATTGCCGGGCCGCAAGCTGCTGGTGCTCGCCGATGAAGCAACCACGTCTGGCTGCGCCAATGGGCTCGCCTATACCTGGGTGATCGACGTGCGAAACCCGGAAAATCCGGTGTCGATCGCGACTTTGCCGACGCCCAATGAAGAGGATTTCTGCGCCAAGGGCGCCAAATTCGGTCCACATAATCTGCACGAGAACCGTCCCGGCGCGCTGCAGACCGAAGACACCATCTTCGCCACCTATCACAATGCGGGCTTGCGGATTTACGACGTCCGCAACGCGTTCCAGCCGAAGCAGATCGGCTACTTCGTGCCGCCGCCGCCGGAGAAGATCGTCGATCAGCGGCCGAACCCGACCAAAATCATCCAGTCGTGCGACGTCTACGTCGATCCCAACGGCATCATGTATCTCACCGACACCAATGCCGGTCTCTACATCCTGCAATACGAAGGAAACTAACGCTCATGGCTGAGAAATTCGGGCGTCTTGCCCTGCACATGTGGACCATCGACACCACGCCGCTCGCCACCGCGCTCGATGCCGCCAAACAGGCCGGCTACGACGCGGTCGAACTGCGCCGCACCGACTTCAAACGCTGCTTCGACGCCGGCCTGACCAACGCGCAGGTGCTCGACATCGTCAAAAAGAGCGGCATCCAATGTGGCGTACTCGGCGTCGAATACGGCTGGCTGTTCGCCACCGGCGACGAGAGCAAGCGGCTGTTCGACGTGTTCCGCGAGTCCTGCGAGAACGCGGTGGCGATGGGCTGCGACATGCTGATGAGCGCGCCGGGCCAAGTGCAAGGCCCGATCAGCGAGGCCATCAAATACCTCAAGCGCGCCGGCGACATTGCTGCGGAGTACAAGCTCAAGCTCGCCATCGAATTCAACTCGCAGCACGACGTGCTCAACAGCCTCCCCGTCCTGACCGAACTGATCACCGGCGCCAACAAGGCGAACTGCGGTTATCTGGTGGACGCCTATCACTTCACCCGCAGCGGCGCCGGCGGCCGCGGCTTTGCACCGATCCCGGCCGAGCAGATATTCTGTTTCCAATATAGCGACCTGTCGCCGACACCGGTCACCGGTGTGAAGCGGCCGACCGACCGCCTGCCGCCCGGCAAAGGCGTGGTGCAATGGCGCGAGATGCTCGGCCTGCTCGCCGAGAAGGGTTACACCGGTTATCTCAGCTACGAAGCACCGAACCCCGACCAATGGGCGCGCTCGCCGTATGACGTCGCGCGCGAGGGCGTCGAACTGACGCGCAAACTGCTCACCGATTTCGTTCCCTCTTACAAAGCCTGAGGCCAATCATGACGGATGCCGCCACCACCGATCCGCTGTTCGCGGGCTTAAACGACAAGTCGATCACGGCCATCCCGGCGACCGTCGAGAAACAGCGCTACGTCACCAGCGTCGCGCCCATGGCCGCCAATCCAGGCAAATGGATCGAGATGCCGCGACTGCCGATCGCCACCGGCGAGCACGCCGTGATCGAATGCCAGGGCAACATCCACGTCATCGCCGGTTATGCGCGCCATCGCGTCGACGGCAATTTCCATCAGGTCTACGACGGCAAGGCCAAGACCTGGTCGCTCAAGGCGGAGTTTCCGATCCGCTGCAATCATGTCGCCGGCGTTTCGATCGGATCGAAGATCTACACGTTCGGCGGCTTCGTCGAGCAGAACCGCTGCCCGCACTCGAAGTGTTACGTCTATGACACGGCTACCGACACCTGGACGCCCATCGCGGGTCTCGCCCGTCCGCGCGGCGCAATTTCGGCCATCGTATTCGACGGCAAAATCCATCTGCTCGGCGGCCGTGACGTACGCTCGGTCGAATGGCATGAGATCTACGATCCGGCGACCGATAAATACACCATTCTCGGCGGCATGCGCGGCTCGACCGGCACGCAGCCTTTCGTCGGCCAGCGCGACCACATGGGCGTCGCCGTCGTCGATGGAAAAATCCACGCCATCGCCGGCCGCATGGACAGCTACGATTTCAATACAGGACTAAACGCCGTCTACGACCCGAAGACCGACGGCTGGACCTTCCGCGCACCCTTGCCAACGCCGCGCTCCGGTCCGTCCTGCGTCTACATCGGCGGCAAGATCGTGGTGTTCGGCGGCGAAGCCACCGGCAAAGTGTTCGGTACCAACGAGGCCTATGACCCCAAGACGGACACCTGGGAGCAACTGGCGCCGATGGCGATCGCGCGCCACGGTCTCCATGGCGCGACCTGCGCCGTGCTCGGCAACGTGATCCATGTGCCGGGCGGCGGCCCTGTTCCGGGCGGCCAGGTCCAGGGCGCGTATCATGACGCCTTCACATTCGGCTGAGATTGAAATGCCGCAATAAAAAACGGCCGCCTCACCCGGCGGCCGTTTTCATTCCAGCTTCAGCCAAGACGATTACTGCGCCGGCCGTAACTTCAATTCGGAGACGCCGACCGCGAGGTTCAAGCCGGTCTGGCCCTGGACCGACAGCGGCTGCAAGGCGACCGTACGGTTCGAGCCGCCGACCAGAACGTTGGCGCCAAGACCGGCGCCGACCGTCGCTTCGGCGCTGGCGCCGCCGTAGTCACCCGCCAGCGCGCCGAAATGCTTGTTGCTCGGGGCAAACACGGACCACACCATTTCGCCGCCCGCGGTGGCACCGACATCGAGACCGAATTTCGTGATCGAACCGGTATAGACCTCACGCGGTCCGGGTTGCGCCGGGGTGTACATGCAGGCGACGCTCTTTTTCGACGCGATGATCAAACCGAGCCCGCCGGAAATATCGCACGTGAGAGTGCCGACCTTGGTCCGGTTAGGGGTCTGCGCGAGCGCTGACGGTGCCATGCTCATCGAAAAAACCGCCACGGCGGCGGCTAAAGCGCTCAATGTTTTGCGCATGTTCAACTCCGTCTATGGGTCAAATTATTGCCAAATAACGCGGTAACGGACAACTCGTTCCCGGACTTTTTAGCCGTTTAGCCAACGCAACTACGGGCAAAATTGACCCGGGCCGAAGCCGCCAGCGGACTGAAGGCCGGGTTGGCCTGCCCCGATCGAGTGGTCCGGTGGGCATGTTAGTTTAAGGTTGGGTGCGGTGCCAGCGTGAGCGCGTCCGGCGTAGCTGGCCCGGATTGCGGAGCCGGGCGCGCGGGCATGAAGACCTCCGGTGCGGGCGGTC
>CAITEM010000489.1 GCA_903891395.1 uncultured Hyphomicrobiales bacterium
CGGTGTTGTTCGACGGTCAGGCCGTGCGCTCGTGTTTGATATTCGCGCCGCAGGCCGAAGGCTCCAAGATCACCACCGTCGAAGGCGTCACCCCGGGTCCCGGCGAGATGTCCGTTATCCAGGACGCGTTCTGCGAAACGCACGGCATGCAGTGCGGCTATTGCACGCCGGCCATGGTGCTGGTCGCCCACGCGCTGCTGGTGGACAATCCGAATCCGACGCGCGAGGAAATCGTCGACGCGATTTCCGGCAACATCTGCCGCTGCACCGGCTATGCCCAGATCATCGAGGCCATCGCGCTTGCCGCCGAACGCCTGCGCGGCGCCAACCGGCCGGTGGAGTCGCACACGTGAGCGCCATCGGCAAATTCCGTTACGTCTCAACCGACCGGCGCGTGCGCGAAGACCGCCGCTTCGTCGCAGGCAAGGGCCGGTTCGCCGCCGACGTCAGCCTGCCGAATACCAAGCACGTCGCGCTGGTGACCTGCCCGCACGCGGCGGCGCGCATCGTGCGCATCGACAAGACAGCGGCGCTGAAAATGCCGGGCGTGCATTATATTCTCGACGGCGATGAACTGGCCGCGGCGACACTGCCGCTGATGACCGGGCTCGACACGCCGAACGTACCGCGCCGTCCGCTGGCGCATCAGATTGCGCGCTATTCCGGCGAATGGGTCGTGGCCGTCGTCGCCGACAGCCGCGCCCAGGCCGAAGACGCCGCGGAAGAAGTTCTAATCGACTACGAGCCGCTGCCGTTCGTGATCGACGCCGAACAGGCGCTGGAATCCAACGACATCCTGGTGCACGAAGCCCACGGCTCCAACGTGCTGCTCGACAAAACCTTCACCTGGGGCGATGTCGACAAGGACTTCGCCGCCTCGCCGCGCAAGCTGAAGCTGCGGGTGAAATGGGGCCGGTCGTCCACGGTGCCGATCGAGACCTTCGGCGTGACGGCGAGCTGGGACCCGTGGCGCGATCTGCTCGACGTCTACGCCTCGATCCAGATGCCGCGCTTCAACGACCAGATCGGTGTGGCGCTCAAGATTCCCGTCACCTCGGTGCGCGTGCATCACGACATCGACGTCGGCGGCAGTTACGGCGTCAAGCGCGGCATCAAGCACACCGTTCTCTGCGGTTACCTGTCGCGCCGCCTCGGCTTCCCGATCCGGCTGCTGGAAGACCGGCTGGAGAACATGCGCGGCGGCGACGCTCACGGCCCGGAACGCCTTTTCGACGTCGAAGTCGCCTTCGACGACAACGGCATCGTCCGTTCGATGAAGATGCGCGCGCTGGAGAATGTCGGCGCCTATGCCGGCCGTTCGCCGTTCCAGCTCGGCAAGCCGGTCGGCGCGATCGTCGGCCCCTACAAGATCCAGAGCGTGCAGTATCGCGCCGTCGCCGTCGTCACCAACAAGACGACGCAGGACGCTGTGCGCGGTTTCGGCCAGGCGCCGACCAATGTCGCCATCGAGCGCACCATGGACGAAGTCGCCAATGCGCTTGGCCTCGACCGCATCGAAATCCGCCGCCGCAACATGATCCGGCACGAAGATTTTCCCTACACCATCCCGAGCGGCACCACTTACGACAGCGGCGACTATCACCTACTGGTCGACAAGGTGCTGGCGCACACCAGCTACGAAGGCCTCAAGGCCGAACGCGACGCGCTGCGCGCCAAGGGCCTGCTGGCCGGCATCGGCATCGCGGCCTGTCTCGAGCCGTCCGGCGGCAACGCCACTTTCGAGGCGCTGCTCAATCCGAAGGTGCAGACCTCGACTTTCATGGATTCGTGCAGGATCAGCGTCGACGGCGTCGGCTCGATCACGGCGACCATGCACACCACCTCCTCCGGCCAGGGCCACGAGACGCTGGTCGGCACCGCCATCGGCGAGGTGCTGCAGATCGACCCGGAGATGATCCGCGTGGTGCGGCCGGACTCGCTCAATTCATTGCCGAGCGGTACGCCGGTCGGCAGCCGCATGGCGATCATGCTCGGCGGCGCCGCGTTCCATGCCGCGACCAAGCTCAAGACCAAGCTGATGACGATTGCCGCGCACGACCTCGGCATTCCGCTGGAGCGCGCGGTCTATGAGGACGGCGAGGTCTACGACAAGACCAAGCCGGAGCACCGCCGCAGTTGGCTCGACCTCGTGCAGATCGCCTGGCGCAGCTACCATCGCATGCCGCAGGACATGGAGCCTGGCCTCGCCGTCAGCCACGTCATGCAGGTGCCGGCGAGCAAAGGCATGCCGGACGCCGACGGCCGCGTGCAGATGTATCCCTGCACCTCGTTCGAATTCCATCTGATCCTGGTCAGCATCGATCCGGCGCTCGGGCGCCCGGAGATCGTGAAATACCGCATCGGCCACGACTGCGGCACCGTGATCAATCCGAAGATCGTGCGCGGCATGACCATGGGCGGCATCGCCCACGGCATCGGCGCGGCGCTGTACGAGGAATTCGCCTATAACGACG
>CAITEM010000490.1 GCA_903891395.1 uncultured Hyphomicrobiales bacterium
CGCCGATGGCGCCCTTGCTCACTTCGACGGCGCCGGCGCGGCGCAGCGTCATGTTCTCGCCGATCTTGGCGATGGTTTCCGAGATCGATTCCGCGACGGTGATGCTACCGGCCTTGGCGGCATTGATCGCGGCGACGTCGGTGCCGACATCGAGCGCGACGTCGGCGATCATCTTGACCAGACCCTGGAACAGATCGTTACGCGCGACGAAATCGGTTTCCGAATTGACTTCGACGACGACGCCTTTGGTGCCGGCGATCTGGATGCCGATCAAACCTTCGGCGGCGACGCGGCCGGATTTCTTGGCGGCCTTGGACAGGCCCTTCTTGCGCAGCCAGTCCTGCGCCGCCGTCATCTCGCCGTTCGTCTCGGTGAGCGCGGACTTGCAATCCATCATGCCGGCGCCGGTCGACTCGCGCAGTTCCTTGACCATCTGGGCGGTGATATTTGCCATCTCTGACCTTTTTCTCGTCATCGCGCGGCTAAAGCCGGCGGGCCAACAACCAGCACGCTATGTGGTGATCGCCGTCACGTTAGTGAAGAAGTGGCGCCCCGCTGGTGCGGGGCGCGCAATTTTAAAATGCGGCCGTCAGTTACTCGGCTTCGGCCGTCAGTTCCTTGGCCTTCTTGACCCAACCATCGACGCGGCCGGGCAGACCGACCTCTTCGCCGACATTGTGCGCGGCCTTGTCGTTGAGCCCGGCGATCTGCTGGAGATGGAAGATGCCGAGATCGTTGAGCTGCTTCTCGATCGCCGGCGACACGCCGGGCAGCTTCTTGAGGTCGTCGGCAACGCCGCGCGGACCGGCAAGCTGCTCAAAGCCGAGGTCGCTCGCGGCAGGCACCACCGGCACCGATTCCACGACCGGCTTCTCGGACGCGCCGAGATCGACGCCATGATCGCCCTGCGAACGCGAAATGCCGTCGAGCGCCGAGCGCGCGATCAGATCGCAATACAGCGTCACCGCGCGGGCGGCGTCGTCATTGCCGGGGACCGGATAGGTGATGCCCTTGGGATCGCAGTTGGTGTCGACGATGGCCGCGACCGGAATACCGAGACGCTGGGCTTCCTTGATCGCGATGTCTTCCTTGTTGGTGTCGATCACGAACAGCAGGTCGGGCACGCCGCCCATGTCCTTGATGCCGCCGAGCGAGCGGTCGAGCTTGTCGCGCTCGCGCTGCATCGTCAGGCGCTCTTTCTTGGTGTAGCCACCGGTTTCGCCGGAGGCGAGCATCTCGTCGAGCTTGCGCAGGCGCGAGATCGAACCGGAGATGGTCTTCCAGTTGGTCAGCGTGCCGCCGAGCCAGCGCGAGTTGACGAAGTACTGCGCCGACTGCTTGGCGGCGGCGGCGATGGCGTCCTGCGCCTGGCGCTTGGTGCCAACGAACAGGATGCGGCCGCCTTTGGCGGCGGTGTCGCTGACGGCCTGGAGCGCGCGATGCAGCATCGGCACGGTCTGGGCAAGATCGACGATGTGAATGTTGTTGCGGGTGCCGAAGATGTATTGACCCATCTTCGGGTTCCAACGGTGGGCCTGGTGGCCAAAGTGCACGCCAGCTTCAAGCAACTGACGCATGGTGAAGTCAGGAAGAGCCATTTCAGAAATTCTCCGGTTGATCCGCCGCGGACTTGTGTGAGCCCCGTGGAGGGACCACCGGAAGGCCTTTGTGACCCATTGTCGGGGCCTAAAGCCAAAAGTCCGCGTGAGTGATGCGCGGCTTATATAGGCGGGATTGGGGAGACGCAAGGCGAAGTCCCAGCCGGAAGACGCGGGAAAACGCCGTATTTGCCGCCCCAGATAGCCGACAACGGCCCTGCGCGGGGCCGGTCACCGGACCGGAAAGGCCGTCTTAAGCGCTTTTGACATAGTAAGGATCATGATGATCGTAAGCCGCACCCTCATGGGTTTGAGTTTCGGACTGGCCTTGGCTGGATGCGGCGCCGAGCTGCCGCTCGCGCCGGCACAGCCCGCGCCGCCAAACTACGCGCGGCTGACCGCCAACAATTTCGCCACGGCGCTGCCCAAGATATCGCAGGCCGGCGCAACGATTTCCGCGATTCAACCGGCTGTCGCACCGCAGCCGGCCAACTGGTTCGCCTGCGTCAAATTCGCCAGCGGCGAATATTACGCCGTGTTCTTAACCGACGGCGCGATCACCGACACGCGCATTGCCCTCGGCATCGACCGTTGCAACGCCGCCACGGGCTATGTCGCGTTGCCGCCGCCGGAGAAGCCCAAGCCGGCAACGCCAGGGACGGCGGACAAACCGGCAAAGCCGGATACCGCAGACAAGCCGGCGGCGAACAAAAAAGACGGCACGAACTGAGGCGGCTCGCGCGTCACACGCCGAAATATTGCGAGTAGCGCGTCTTGAGTTCGTCCATGTGGCTGATCATGCCTTCTGGATCGGTGTTCATGATCTTGATCGAGGCCAGCGGCACGCGGCCGGGTTTGTCCTTGACCTGCGCATGCACCGAACGCAGCCCACCGAGGTCGACGAACAATTGCTGTCCCTCCGGCGTGAACAGGAAGCTCTGAAACAGCCGTGCCGCGTTCGGGTGCGGCGCCGCGGCAAAGATAGCCGACGGCATAGCGATCATCGGTGAGCCTTCGGTCGCATAGACCGGCTCGATCGCCTTGCCGGTCTCCTTCATGATCAGGACGTTGTATTCGTTGCCGTCCACCATCACCGGGCGTTCGCCGAGGATGACCTTCTTCGGCGAGTCGGTGGCCGACTGCACCTGCATAACTTTCTGCTTGGCCAACTTTTCCAGATAGGGCCAGCCGAGGTGCTTCACCATCTGATAGGTCGAGGTGATGATGGTGCCGGAATAACTCGGATTAGCCTTCACCAGTTTGTTGAGCCACTTTTGCTCCAAAAGGTCCGCGAAGCTCTTCGGCGCGTCTTCCTTTTTCACCAGTTCCGGATTGTAGGCGATCACGCAGAGCGACGAGCGCACGATGGCGTGCATGCCGTCGGCGTCGCGGTACTCGGCGGTGAAATGCCTGGCGACATCCTCCGGCACATAAGGCGCCAGCAGCTTCTGCTCTTTCCAGGTGATGAATTGTGCCAGATCGCCGGTGTTACAGGCGTCGACCGAATGAATATTGGCGGCATATTCCTGCGAGATGCGGGTGAAGATGCGTTCGGCGCCGGCGCGCTCGACGCGCATGGTGACGCCGTATTTCCGCTCGAAGGCTTTGCCCAGGCCTTCGGCGACCTGAAGGTCGGCAGAGGTGTACCAGACGACGCTGCCCTCTTTCTGGGCCGCGGCGATCAGTTCGGGCGTGACCGTGGTCGCCGGCGGCGCGGCCGCCATGACGCGGGTGGCGAGCGCAGCGAAAGGCAGCGTGGCGGAGGCTTTGAGCACCGTGCGGCGTGATAGTGCCTTGGCGAGCATCTGAATCCTCCCGGGTGTCTTTTTTCGGGAGGTTAGCATTGCGAAGGAGGGTTGTCTGGGCGTGCAGCGATATGACGCTCCCTCTCCGTCTCATCCTGAGCGAAACTACAGCGCCTCGACCTGGATCACGCCGGGCACCGCCTTGATGGCGCCCGCGATCTGCGGCGAGACCTTGAAGCGGCCCGGCAGCTTTACCTCGACCTCAGTGCCGGCTTTCAGCAACAGCACCATGCTGACTTCGCCGTCGCCGCTGCCGGCGCGTGGCGCCGCTTCCAGCCGCCGGGCGATGCCTTCGATCGGCGCGCCGTCGCGCAGAAAAACCCGCAGACCCTTGTGCAGATTGGCGGCGGCAGCATCGAGCGGCTCGGCCGACTGAATGCGCGCGCGCACGTCGTCGCCCTGCACTTCCGCCGACAGCACCAGCAGCACCGCGGTGCCGGGCTCCAAGAGATCGCGATGCTCGGCGAGACCTTCCGAGAAGATCACTGCCTCGTAATGGCCGGTCGGATCGGACAGGCCGATGATGCCCATCTTGTTGCCGGTTTTGGTGCGGCGCTCCTGACGCGAGACCACGGTGCCGGCGACCTTGCCGGCGGTCGTTCCCATTTTTACCGCGCGCGAGAACTCGGCCCAGGACTGCACGCGCAGCTTTTTGAGCACGGCGGCGTAATCGTCGAGCGGATGGCCGGACAGGAAGAATCCGACCGACTCGTATTCGCGGCGCAGCCGCTCGGCCGGCAGCCAGGCTTCGAGATTCGGCATCATGATCGGCTCGGGCGTTCCGCCGCCGCCGAACAATTCGTTCTGCCCGACTTGCGCCGTCTCGTGCGCGCGCTGCGCCCGGCCGAGGACCTGCTCCATCGCGCCAAGCACACGGGCGCGGTTCGGTTCGAAGGTGTCGAAGGCGCCTGCGGTGGCGAGGCTTTCCAGCACGCGCTTGTTGACGGCGCGCGGGTTCACGCG
>CAITEM010000491.1 GCA_903891395.1 uncultured Hyphomicrobiales bacterium
AGGGCTGGAGCATTGCCGAATGCGAGCGCTGGCTGGCGCCGATCCTCAACTACAATCCGCATACGACGGCGCCGAGCATCGCCGCGGCGTAGTCCAAAAAACAAACACCGGAGAAGTTGCCCTCTCCGGTGTCATTTCAGTTGAGCCGAAATTTCTTTCAGCTTCGATATTGGTCTGGCGTGATCGTCGGCCTCTTGAACTCAGAACGCTCCCAGCAAAACTGCGCCGACGAAAGCAAACGCGGCACACACCGCCAGTACATTCAGTCTCAAGGTAAGGTCCACGGTTCGTGCCTCCCTTGTTGAGGTGACGAAAAGACTAGCATGAGAACGCCGGCGCGACGAAGCGGTTGCGCCCGGTGCGTGTCGAAAATGTCGTAAAAGGCATGCGCGACGGACATGGCGATGCAACTGATTGATCGTTCGACAAAAACCGGTCGAGCGTGGCAAAGTTGCGCTGCGTCAATTGTGTACAATTGCCATTCTTGCGCAGTTTAAATGCAAACCTGGGCACATTCGCTCAAGATCGAGCTGTGTTCGAATACCATGTGCGCAAATTTGCATGCGGTTTGTTTCGTCGATAAATTGTTTTCGGCCCATCGGGGCCGGGCGGCCGGCGAAAAAGGCGGATGCGAATTAACGCCGGCACGCTGTCATTCGCATTCGTTTCGGGAGGATTCATGCGTCAGTCGATGTTTGCCGGTCTTTGCTTTGCCGTGCTCGCGGGCTCGTTCGCGCCGGCAACGGCGCAAACCGCGGCGTGGCCCGATCATGCCGTCAGGTTCATCATTCCGCTCGGGCCCGGCGCCGGTGTCGATATCACCGCGCGGCTTGTCGCGGACAAATTGGCGCAGAAATGGGGTCAGCCGGTGGTGGTCGAAAACCGCCCGGGCGGCGACGCCTTCGTCGCGATCCAGGCGGTTATCGGCGCGCGGGACGATCATGTCCTGCTGTTCGCGCCGGCCTCGACCTTTACTGCGCATCCGCTGCTGCACGACACGCTGCCCTACAACATCAACGACCTAACGCCGATCGCACGCGTCACCAACACGCTGATCGCGCTCGGCGTGCCGACCGAGCTTGGCGTCAGTACCGTCAAGGAGTTGGCGGCCAAGATCAAAGAGCAGCCCAACAAGCTGAACTACGCCTCGGTGACGGGCGCCAACGATCTTCTGTTCGCCGCCTTCCTGAAGACCGAGAACCTGCAAATGGCCAAGGTGCCGTACAAAGATCCGGTGCAGGCCATCAACGATCTGTCCGAGGGACGCATTCACTCATTCGTCGCGGCTTACGCGATTTTGCGGCCGCGGATCATCGCCGGCAAAGTGAAGGCGATCGTGCTGACCAACACGCAACATGCCAAGGCGCTCGACGATATTCCGACGGCGGCCGAAGCCGGCTTCAAATCGCTCGAACTGGACGGCCTGGTCGGCGTGCTCGGACCGAAGGACATGCCGCTGGCGATCCGCGAGAAGATCGCCGCCGACATTCGCGAAGTCGTGTCGGACGCGGATGTCAGCGCCAAGCTCGCGGCCACCGGGCAGGTGGTCAATCCGGGCTCGCCGAAGGAGTTCCAGGCGGCGCTCGACGAGCAACGCGCCAAGGTGGGCGAGATCGGCAAGATCCTCGGCATCCAGGCGGCGCAGTAGTCCGGGAAGCCGTTAGCCGCCGAACACGCCCATGATCCGGTCGGTGGCGCGGCGCGCCATCGGCATCACCAGAAAGCCGGTGGTGGCGGCGATCGGCCAGGCGATAAAATACGCCTTGACCCATTGCAGCACGAAATCGTGCCGCATGCCGAGATTGAGATAGGTGACGATCAGCGTCACCATGAACACCATCATCGACGACATCACTGCCGCCAGAATAAACCGCGCCATGGCGCTCATCGGTTCCCCCATATCTTTCGCCGCGATGTGAGCCGAAAGCGAAGGACCGATCAAGGCGTGCGTAACGATTTCTTATCCTTAACGAATTCTTTCCGCGGTAACGTTGAAGCCCCGTTAAATAAAATGTCCGCATTTTCAAAGAATGACGGGTCCCTGGCGGTTTTATCTCACCGGTTCGGTCGTGGTGTCGTTGTTGGCGCTTGCCGGCTGCGGCCGCGGCCTGTTGCAGACCGGCGAGCGCGCGTCCTGGCGCCATCAAGCCGAAGTCACCTGCATGAAGTCGGGCGCGGTGAAGATGGGCGCCGGCGTCGTGCAAATCGAGCCGATCGAAGGCCCCGGCATGTGCGGCGCGGATTTCCCGCTGAAGGTCGCGGCGCTGGGAGCGTCGAGTCCGGCGATCGGCTATGGCGACGAAGTGCGGCCGCCCGGCGCGATCCGGAATCCTCTGGATGAAATGCGCTACGGCCGCCCGGTGCAAACGACGCCCGCGCCGACCCAGCCGGTCCGCAATGCGCCGGTGCAGGGCGAGATCATGCGCTGGTCGCCCGGTGCCCAGCCGGTCGAGCGTTCGAACGGCGCGCCGGTGTCGCTGTCGCCGCCCGGGACGCCATCGGACGAAGCGCCGCCGATGCGCGCGCCGCGCAACGAGCCCTATCCGTCGAGCGGCGTGATGGAGCCTGACGACGTTCCGGACGATGCCGTTCTGCCGTCAGGCCGCGGCGCGCCGGCGCCGGTACGCACACAGCCGGCCTATAACGCGCCGAGCTATGGGCCGGAGCCGCAACGCGCGCCGCCCGCGCTCGGTCCGACGCGCGGCCCACAGATTACCGCCTCGATCGAGCCCGTGACATTGACCCCGGCGGCGACGCTGGCCTGTCCTTTGGTGTCCGCGCTCGACCGCTGGGTGGCGGAAGGCGTGCAGCCGGCGGCGCTGAAATGGTTCGGCAGCCCAGTCACGACCATCAAGCAGATTTCGGCCTATTCCTGCCGCGGCATGGTCGGCGCCGGCACTTCGCATATTTCCGAGCATGCCTTCGGCAACGCGCTCGACGTCGCCGGTTTCATCCTCGCCGACGGCCACAAGATCATGGTCGTGGACGGCTGGCATGGCTCGCCGGAAGAGCAGGGCTTTCTGCATGACGCGCAGATGTCGGCCTGCGACATGTTCACGACCGTGCTGGCGCCGGGGTACAATCCCGAACACTACAATCATTTCCACGTCGATCTCATGCGGCGCGCGAGCGGCCGCCGCCCGTGCCGGCCGGACGCCATTCCAGGCGACGTGGTCGCCGCCCGGGTCCGCGCGGTCTACGCCGCCAGACACGGCGGCAAGGATTACACCGGTTCGATCGGCGGCAAGACCAAGTACGGCAAAGTCGCCAAGCCTGGCGAAGACGGTCTAGATGACGACGTGACCGGATCGATCTCCGCGCGCGATCGCAATGCGCTCACCGCGATCGCCGGCGAAGACGGCGACTTCGACGACGACGAGCCCGAGCGCGGTGGCGGCTGGCCGATCGCTGTGGCGCCAAAGGCGAAAGCCGCGACACCCTTCGACGCGCGCGGCTCTAAAAACGACTAGCCGCTATTTGTCGTCCGGCTTGGCGCCGGCGATGATCTGCAGAACGGTCGCGCTGGTCGAACTGAAGGTAAGGCCAGCGGCTGATTACCAGGCGTATTTGACCGTGCCGCGGCCGGCATAGCCGCGCGTGGTCGACGAGAACTCGCCGTCGAAATTGGCCGCGACGGCCCAACCGTTGCCCCAGGCCAAATCGGCGCCGGCCGAAATCAACGCTGAATTCGCCGACGGTTGCGCGCCGTTGACCACAAAGGTCGCGCCGGGAATGGACTGGAACGTGGCGGTGGCGCTGCGGTCGTCGTTCCAGTCGTGCGCCCAGGCGGCACGCCCCCGCAGCGTCAGCAGCCCGTCGCGAACCGGCATGGCCTTGTCGAAGCGTGCGCCGAGTTCGCCGCGCGTCGCGGTGACATTCTTCGAGCCGTAGCTCAGCGCGAACTGGTTGCTGCCGGAGGTCGCGCTCTCGGCGTAACCCGGCAGATAGAAAGTCGTGCTCTGCGCCGCCGCGTAAGGCGTCACCGCCACCGGCAACATCGCGTAGCGCCAGCCGCCCTCGAGCCGCGCCGCGAAGGTGTTGGCGTTGAAGCTGGCGTGCAGTCTGTCGGTGCCGGCGGCGGTCACAGTGCGGTCTGTGGTGACGTCCTGCCAGCCGTAGGCGAGCGCGGCGATGAGATAGGCGGCGCCCATTTGATGACGTGCATAGGCGCCGGCCTGGAACACGTCGGCGCGGCCGCCGCCCAGTCCGCTGTCGACGCTGAAACTGGTGCCGGCGCCGCCCATCGCCAAGCCGAAACGGGTGTCGGGCGTGGCGCGATAGTCGGCGCCGACCGCGGTGCCGTAGACGCGGGTCGAGGTTTAGTTAGTGCCTGTGGTGCTGTTGCCGCTGATCGTGCTGTTGCCGCCGTAGCCGCTGGCCCAGACGTTCCAGCGCGCGGCGAAGTGGACGGCGGCGCGGTCGCGCGGCGTCACCGCGGCGTAGGCGTCGGTCTGCTGCGGCGATAGTTTGCGCTTCGGCGCATAGGCGGTGTCTTCGGCAAAACCGGCGGCGCCACCCTGAGCGCTGTTGTCGCCCGTCGTGTCCGTCATCGCGGTAATGAACTGGTTCATCGCGACAAAGCCCGCCGTCGGGATCGACGCGCCGGGCTCGCCCGAGACCTGCGTCAAGCCGTTTGAGGTCAGCGCAGCAAACGTCAGAGGAATTCCGCCATTGGTGTTGAAGTAGTTGGTCAGCGCATTGCCGACGTTTTGTTGATTGCCGTTGAGGCCCGTCGGGACGCTGAACAGCAGCTCGAGATTGAGATAGACGTTGTTGGCATCGTAGCTCAGTGTCGAGGCGACACTTTGCGGCAGGTTGGTGTTGACGAGCGAGCTGAAGCGGCCGGTGATGCTGCCGGCATTGAGGATCGTATATTGCTTGGTGAGGTAGCTGCCGGCTGCGTAGGTTGCGCTGACGGTGGCGCCGCCGAGCGTCGCGGTGCCCGTGACATTCACGCGGTCGGCATTCGTCGGCGACACCTCGATGGCGTAAGTCGATCCGGTAATGAACTGCAGATTGCCGATGACGTTCAGCGTGCCGATCGAGTTGCCCGGCGCCAGCGTGCCGCCGGCTTTGATGAGCGTATCCGGCACAAAGCCGTTGCCGCCGAGCGTGCCGCCGCTGTTGACGATGACGCGGTTCGATGTGCGGATGTCGCCGTTGACGCTCAGCGTGCCCGCGTTCACGGTCGTGTTGCCGGTGTAGATGCTGGTCGCTGTCAGAATGGTTTTGCCCGTGCCGTTCTGCTGCACTTCGCCGCTATCGGAAATGACGCCGCTGAACGTGTAGGTATTCGAGCGATTGAAGATCAGCGTTCCTTCGTTGACGACATCGCCAAGGATGGAGCCGCTGGTGCCGTCGTTGCCGAGTTGCAAGATACTTCCGCAGGAGCAGATCGTGGTGCCGCCGGTATAGGTGTTGTCGCCGGACAGGATCATGGTCGCCGCGCCGCCGGTCGTGTTGAACGACACGGGATGCGCGCCGCTGATGACGCCGGAGAAAATATTGGTGGTGCCGGTGGTGCTGAAGATCGTCAGCGTGCTGCTGTTCGCAGTTCCGCTGATGAGATTGCCCGCACCGTTGAGATTGACGACCGTCTGGTTGGCAGAGTCGTTGAAGTCGACGGTCGCTCCGCTGTTGATCGTCAGCGATGTCGAGTTGGCGAACAGCCACCAAAGCGAACTCTGCAAGTCTTGCAAGGTGCCGCCCGCAACGACCACCGACGGCGGGGCCAAGCTATCGAAGGTCGCCAGATTTGAAGAGGCACCGTAGCGGATCGTGCCGGTATCCGTCGTGGTGCCGAACTGAATGACGGCGTTGGAGCCGGCGGTGAAGTTCGTCGCGATGTTGCCGGAGATGTTCGGATCGCCGCCGAGCGTAAGCGTCGTACCGGCCGCGGCGGCGAGAATGCCGGTCTTGTTGTTTGCAAAAACGAGATCGTTGGCGAGCGAGCCGCTTACCGTGGTCAACAGCTTGCCGCCATCAAGAGTGACGGCGCCGAGGCCGAGGCCTGATGCCAGCGGCCCCGGGTTAAAGAATGTGAGCTGGCTGACGCTGACTGTGCCCGCCGAGATCGTCGTGCCGCCGGAATAGGTGCTGAGCCCAGACAATGTCAGCGTGCCGGTGCCGGTATGCGAAATCGAACCGGCGCCGGTAATCGTGTTCGTCAGCGTGTAAGAATCGGCCTCGTCGAACGCGATATTGCCACCGGCTCCGATCGAAACATTGCCGGTGAGGCTGCCGCCGTTCAGCGTCAGCGTATTGTTGCCGCCGGTGAAGGTGATCGCATCGGCGCGCGTCACGCTGTCGCCGCCCATGCCGCCGCTGATCGAGCCGCCGTTCATGATGACGGTCAGATTCGAGCCGACGACACCCGCGCCGCCGGCACCGTTGGCGCCGCCGGCGTTTGTGCCTGTGCCGGCCGCGCCACCGGCGCCGCCTGTCACCGTTCCGGTGTTCGTAAATGTCGCTCCCGGCGCGTCGAGCCAGACGCCGACGCCGCCGTCACCTCCGCTACCTCCCCATCCGAAGCCGTTGCCGCCGGCGCCGCCATTGCCGCCGCTAATGCTGCTGGAATTGCTGCTCGCGCCGGCGCCGAGGACGACCGCGCCGTAGCCACCCGCACCACCGCCACCGCCACTGAACGAACTGCCAATGCCGCCGCTTCCGCCGTTGCCGCCGGCCAGGGCCGAACTATTGGTGATGGACGCCGCGCCCGGCCCGTTGCCGTTGTATCCACCGCCGCCGCCGCCGCCGCCAAAAGTATCGTTTGTGCCGTCACCACCATTCTTGCTGCCGGCGGTGCCGCCGGCGCCGCCCGCGGCGTTGTCAAAACCGAAGTCGCCAACGCCGCCATTGCCGCCGCCGGCGCCACCCCCGCCGCCGCCGCGTCCGGCACCGTCGGCACGGCTGTTTTCGCCGGCATTGCCGGTAAATCCCGAGCCGCCGGCGCCGTCGGGGGAGCCAAAGCCAATCCGATTGCCGCCTTGTCCGCCGCCGGCGAGGGCTGCGAGCGGCGTCATGATTAGAATGGCTGCGGCGGCGAAAGCGGCCGGGCCAAGCACCGATAGCGCCGCCGAGGCCAACAAAACGGCCCGCAGCCGGCGTGCAACACCAATCCGATTTTTTGAACTCACCGACGCCACAATCCCACCATCCCCGATCCGTCGCCTAAACTGGCGGCGGTATTTTCCGAAATTATAGCGGGTTGAATCGGGGGTTGGTACCGGGGTGCCCTGATGTCGCGCCGTTACTTTCTGAATTTTTTCTGAATTCTGCGCTGCTCAAGCCATTGCGCTACAAAGGCGGCGAAATCCGCGATCCAAACAGCCGCTTCCAGCAGCATGTGCGAACTGCGATGTTACCACGCGTAGCGAACGGTCCCCTTGCCGGTGTAGCCCGTCGTCGTGCGCGAGAACTCGCCGTCGAGCAGGCCGGCGATCGACCAGCCGTTGTGCCACTTCATTTCGGCGCCGAGCGATACCAGCGCGCTATTTGGCGATGGCGTCGCGCCGTTGGTCGTGAAGGTCGCGCCGGGCAGGGACTGGAAGGTCGCGCTGGCGGAGCTATCGGTGTTGGAGTCATGCGCCCACGCGGTCCTGTTGGTGAGCGTGAAGACGCCGCCTTGCACCAGCATCGCTTTGTCGAACTTCGCGCCAAGCTCGGTGCGCACGTTGGTCGTTGTCTTCGATGCGTATGACAACGCGAACTGGCTGCTGCCCGAGGTCGCGGTCTCGCCATAGGATGGCATGAAGAAACTCGTCGATTGCACCGCGCCGTAAGGCGTGATGGCCGCCACCGGCGTCGCAAAGCGCCAGCCGCCTTCGAGACGCGCGGCCAAAGCCTGCGCCTTGAACGACGCATGCAGTGTATCGATGCCCGAGATCGTCACGGTGCGGTCGGTCGTGGTGTCCTGCCAGGAGTAGCTCAGCGCGCCTGCGACATAGGCGGCGCCGAAATCGTGCCGGCCATAAACGGCGGCGTTGAAGATCTCGGCCTTGCCGCCACCGAAGCCGCCATCGACACCGTAGCTCGAGCCGGCGCCGCCGAGCGCGAATCCCACTTGCGTATCGCGCGTGAAGCGATAGTCGGCGCCGACAACCGTGCCGTAAGTACGGCTCGTCGTGGTGTTGGTGCCGGCGGTGGCGTCGCCGCTGACGCGGTTGTTACCGCCGTAGACCGAGGCGAACACGCTCCAGCGGCCCTCGAAGGTCGGCTTCTTATCGTGCGGCGTCACCGCGGCGTAGGCGTCCTTTGCTTCGCGGGACACCTGACGCTTCGGTGCATAGGCGCTCTCGTCTGCTTCGGCAAAACCAAGCGGACCCACGCCGCCCGCACTGCCGCCACCGCCGAAGGCATTGCCAAAAACCGCGTTGACGAACTGTCCCGGCGCGCTGCTGCCGGTCTGTGCCGTCGATGCGCCGGGCTGGCCCGACGCCTGCGACAGGCCGTTTGCGGTCAGTCCGCCGAACACCAGCGGAATGCCGCCGTTGCTATTGAAGTAATTGATCAACGCGTTGCCGACGGACGACTGATTGCCGCCGACGCCCGTGCTGGTCGGCGCGATGAAGGACAGCGCCAGATCGAGATAGGCGTTGCTGGCGTCGTAGCTCAGGCTCGTCTTGAAGCCCGATGGCAGGTTACTGTTGACGACGGAACCGAAGGTGCCGCCGACACCGCCGGTCGCGTTGAGGATTGTGTACTTTTTAGCGATGTAGGTGCCCGCGGCGAAGCTGGCGTTTACGGTGCCGCCGAGCGTCGCACTGCCCGTGACATTGGTGCGGTCGGACGCAGCCGGCGAGACTTCGATGTTGTAGTTCGCGCCGGTGGTGAACGTCAGGTTGCCGTTGACGGCCAGCGTGCCGATCGAATTGCCCGGCGCCAGTGTGCCGCCCGATGCAATCGTCGTTGCGCCGACAATGCCGTTGCCGCCCAGCGTGCCGCCGCTGTTCACCGTGACGCCGCTCGACGCCGTGATGTCGCCGTTCACTGAGAGTGTGCCCGCGCTGACGACGGTTGCGCCGGAATAACTGTTCGTGCCGGAAAGAATGAGATTGTCGGTGCCGGTCTTGGTCAGGCTCATCGTGCCGGCCAGCGCGGCGCTGACTGTGCCACCTTGCGCAACAATCGACGTCGGCGTGATCGTGCCGTTGGCGATACTGCCGCTACTGATTGTCAGCGCACCCGCGGCAATCGATTTGCCGCCGAGGTCAACCGATCCACCGGATACAGTGAGTGCGTTTGTCGACGCGCCCAATGTTCCCGCGCCGGACAGTGCGAGAGTGCCGGCCGTTACCGTCGTGCCGCCGGTATATCCATTCGCTCCGGAAAAACTCAGCGTGCCCACACCGGATTTCACAATGCTGCCGCTGCCGGCGTTGCCAGCTGTTCCTCCCGATCCGGTTTGGTCGGTGATGACGTCAGAGATGGTGTAGCTCTGCCCGCTGCCGGGCGAGAAAGTGAGCGTTGGACTGGTGCCCTGCATGAAAATGCCGGAGCCGAAAGCCGAACCGTTGCTTGCGGTGGTGACTGTACTGGTACCGCCGGTGCCGCCTGTCACGGTGCCGCCTGACACGCCGCCGGCACCGCTTATCGTCAGCGTGCCGCCCGACATGACGAAAACAGCGCCACCCATCGCGCCACCACCGCCGCCTGCACCGCCGAGACCGCCGGATGAATCGACGGTGCCGCTGCCGGCACCGAAGCCGCCGGTTCCGGCCGCGTTGAATGCCGTGCCGCCGCCACCACCGCCGAACCCACCGAGGCCGCCGCTATCGCGTCCCGCGCCGCCGCCGCCGCCAAAGCCGCCCGTGCCCTGGCCTGCGAAATCACCGCCACCGCTGCCGCCGCCGAAGCCGCCATTGCCGGAGCCACCACCGCCACCGCCACCGAAGCCACCGGCGCCGCCGCGATTTGATCCGGCATAAGCGCCGCCGCCACCACCACCACCAAAACCGCCGGCACCGCCGGCTTGCGCGTTGCCCGTTCCCGGCTGCGCGGTACCGGCTGCTCCACCGAATCCGCCACCACCGCCACCGGCACTGTCTGTTCCGGTGCATCCGGCGCCTTTGCCGCCGCCGCCGCCGTTCGATCCGCCACCACCCGGCGAGAAACAGCTTGCGAACCTTGCTCCGCCTGCGCCGGCACTTCCGGTCAGACCGGAAATACTGAGCGACCCGGCTGTGCCGCTGTCCGAAATGAAGGTGCCGCCATCGCCGCTATAGCCGCCGCCGCCACCACTGCCGTAGCTGACGGTGCCGCCGTTGCCGAACAGTCCGCCGCCGCCGCCACCGCCTGTCGGCGTGCCCGATAAGTTATTGCCGCCGCCGTGACCGACTATGCCGCCGCCGCCGCCGGCCGCCGCATAACCACTTCCGCTGGCGCCGCCGTTGCCGCCAAGGCCTCCGCCGCCGCCGTAACCAATGGTCCCGGCCACCCGCGAGCCGCCGTTGCCGCCAACCGCAGTGTTGTTTGCGAAGGTGACATTGCTGAGCGTGACGTCTGCGGATTGATTGACGAACAACGCGCCGCCGCCGCCGAGGCCGCCACCGGCGCCGTCTCCGCCGTTGCCGCCTTTGGCCATGCCCGAAGCGAGAGTGAGATCGTTCAATGTAACTTGCGGGCGCGACGCGATGATGGAGCCGGACACCGCGCCGGCGTTCATCGTCGTGGTATCCACACCGATCATAAAAATGCGGTTCGTGTTGTTGCCGCTCAGCGTGAAGCCACTGCCGTTGATGGTCACGCTATTGAAAATGGGCGCCAGCGGAGCCGACAGCGTTATATTGCCGGTCAACGTGATCGTTGAGGTTTGCCCAGCCGTGTTAGCCTGGGCGTTGATTGTATTGATGGCGTTGTAGAGTTCTGTGGCCGTCGAAGCCGTCTGGTTGACCGATTGTGCCGTGGCGGGGGTGGGCAAATACAGCAGTGCGCCAAGCGCGAATGCGGCGGAT